>JAMLIA010000008.1 GCA_023954495.1 Thermomicrobiales bacterium
CTTGTGCTCGTCCGATGAGTCTGGTGATCTTTGAAGGCGACATTGATGGGCGGAATCTGATCGTAGCGCCGGGAGTAGCGCGCGGGGCACAGCCCGCTCGATTCGTCGGGTTTGTCTTTGATCGTCGGCATGGCGATCCAGGAGACATTATGGCCACGATCCTGAGCCCGGATGGCGGCGCGTTTCGCACTGCGCTGGGCGATGAGTCTCTCCCTGCGTCCGACATGACGGTTCCTGACGCTGTTCCGCCATTCGTGCCGTGTGAGGATGTGAACGCTCCTGGTCGCTCCGCACCGGACGCTTCACCAACTTCCTGACGCGTTTCCCGCACTTGACCCACACTCTTCGAGCGCGCTACGCTGCGCGTTACGTCCTGAGGGGGGCAGAGTGTCGGGTGAGCGTTTGCGACCGGGCTGGTTGAAGTTGCGTGGGCGGGCCGGGCGAAAGTCCACCGGCGTCAGCATGCCCCACTTCAGCCCCGAGATGTTCGCCTCGTTGCGCCACCGCAACTACCGGCTCTACTGGATCGGCTCGCTGGTCGCCAACACCGGCGACTGGATGGACCAGATCGCTATTGGCTGGTTGATGTGGGAGTTGACCGAGAGCGGCGGCTACCTCGGCATCATGTCGTTCTGCCGCGCCTTCCCGATCCTGATCTTCACCCTCTTTGGCGGAGCGATGGCCGATCGCATGGAGCGTCGGCGGCTGATGCAGATCACACAGACGTTCGCGATGCTGCTGGCGCTGCTGCTGGCAGGGCTGGTCTGGTTCGGCGTCGTCGCTGTCTGGCACGTGCTGGCAATCGCGGCGCTGCGGGGCGTAATGCTGAGTGTGAATCTGCCGACGCGACAGGCGCTGCTGTCCGACATCGTCGATCGCGAGCATCTGGCGAACGCGATCGCGCTGAACTCGGCGACGCTGAACCTCACGCGCATCCTCGGCGGCTCGCTGGGCGGCGTGCTGATTACGCTGGTTGGCACCGCCGGAGTGTTCTTCCTGAATGGGTTGTCGTTCATCATCCTGATCGTCACACTGGCGATGATGACGATCCCACCGTTCGTTTCGCGCATGCAGAAGAACATCCTGGCGTCGATTGCTGAGGGGTTGTCGTACCTGCGCGGTCACGAGGTGCTGCGGACGCTGGTCGTGCTGGCACTGGTGCCGATGCTGCTGGGTATGCCCTACATGACGCTGCTGCCGATCTTCGCCGACAAGGTGCTGGGCATCGGGAACGAGGGCTACGGCATCCTCGTCGCGTTCACCGGCATTGGCGCGCTGTGTGGCGCACTGATCGTCGCGGCGCTGCGTGAGGGCGGCAGCCTCGGCAAGATCATGCTGCTGGTCATGATGCTCTTCGGCGTCATGCTGGTGCTGTTCAGCTGGTCGGCGATCCCACTGCTGTCGTTCGCGCTGCTCTTCGGCGTCGGCATGGGCCAGACCGGCTTTATGGCGCTGAACACGACGTTGCTGCAGACACATGCGTCAGACGAGATGCGCGGGCGGGTGATGAGCATCTTCTATCTGAACCGCGGCATGGTGCCGCTGGGCACGGTTGCGGCCGGATTCGCCAGCGAGTGGATCGGCGTGCAGACGACGGTCGCGATCATGGGCTCCGGTGTCGTGCTGCTGGCGCTGTATGCCTGGCTGCGGGTGCCGCGCATTCGGCAGTTGCACTAGCCGGTCAGGCGCGCGGGCGCTCCCAGAGGGTGCGGCTGCTTTCGCCGCGGATGATCGAGCGCATGAAGGCGTGCTCGATCTTGCGGAGCTCACGCAGCGCGGCGGTGCAGGCGCGAGCCATGCGCAGGTCGCCGGCTTCGTGGCAGCGGCGCAGCAGCGCCTTCGTCACGCCAGCGTCGTCGAGTGAGCCGATGAAGCCGAACCACGGCACCAGCCGCATTTCCTCGGGCAGCGGGAACTCCGGACGCAGGCGGCGCAGGCTATCGAGTCGTTCGCGGGCCGAGCGGACCATGCCCTCGACGAAGATCGCAGGCGGTACGTCGTCGGTGTGGCGCGGGTCGAGGATCAGCGTCTTGCCGAGGCGCGGGAAGAACAGGCAAACGACTTCGCCCTGCTCGATCGCCTCGATGATCCGGTCGTGATACAGCTCAAACGCGTTATCCATGACTCCCGCTCCGCGTCGATGTTCTGGTGTCATCGTGTCGTGTCACTGTGTGTTCGCCTGACAGATGCCGTGCAGCATGGCATCGTGGATCAACCTGTTCGACGCCAGCACCTCACCGGCCCAGATGTCGAACGGTGCGCCATCATACCGCGATAGCCTGCCTCCTGCCTCCTGGACGAGGAGCGCGGCAGCAGCGACATCCCACGCCTGCAGGTTGCCTTCCCAGTATGCGTCGAATCGGCCGCAGGCGACGTAGGCAAGGTCGAGCGCGGCGGATCCACCGCGCCGGGCGCCCTGCGTCTCCTGGACCATCCAGTTGAACAGCGGCATGACCTTGCGGCGGGCATCGAGATCGTAGGGGAAGCCGGACGCGACCATGGCGGCGATGAGGGTCGAGGTGTTCGAGACATGGATCGGAGCGCCGTTCAGGTACGCGCCGTGGCCGTCGATGGCGTGGAACAGCTCGTCGCGAGACGGATCGTAGAGCAGGCCCAGTTGGGATCGGCCCTCGGCGTAGAGCGCGATCGAGACGGCGAAGGTCGGGTAACCGTGCAGAAAGTTCACCGTGCCGTCCAGCGGGTCGATGATCCAGGCTCGGCGGGTGTCGGTTGGCCGCTCGTGCGATTCGCTCTCCTCGCCGAAGATGTCGTCGTCGGGGAACGCGTCGTGAAGCTGCTTCGTGACCAGGGCCTGACTATCGCGGTCGGCGCTCGTCACCGGATCGACGAGGCTGCTCTTGAATTCGACCTTGCCGACTTCACCGAGACGGCTGAGCAGCAGCGCCCCGGCCTCTCTGGCTGTCGCGGTTGCGATCTCAAGTTCGTGCTGGAGATAGTGGTCAGCCATGCGCGCGGTCGATGATCGTGACGCCGGGGATCGCGCCCCACGGGAGTTGCGCGCGGACATCCAGTTCCCAACCGGCCAGCGCGCCGCGTCGCAGCACCTGATATGCGGCGGCGGCGATCATCGCGGCGTTGTCGGTGCAGAACTGCATCTCGGGAACGTAGAGCGGGATGCCGGTCGTGCGGAGCCGCGATGCCATGCGGCGGCGCAGGAGCGCGTTGGCCGATACGCCACCGGAGAGCAGCACGCTCTGGACGTTTTCCTGCTGGGCGGCGGTGATCGTCTTTTCGACCAGCACATCGACGATGGCGTCCTGATAGGCGGCGGCGAGCTCGCCAACCGGCATATTCGGCGAATAGGTCGGCGGCTCATGGCGGACGAACGGCTCGTCCTGCGTGGGTGTCTTGCGTGCGCCTCGGCCGGGTGGCGGTTCCTGCTTGCGATATGGCTCTGCGGCTCGGAGCAACGCCGTCTTGACGCCGGAGAACGAGAAGTCGTAGCTGTCGCCGAGCCAGGCGCGCGGTAGCTGCTCCAGCGGACGACAGCCCTCGGCAGCATTCTGAATCGCCGGTCCGCCTGGATAGCCGAGGCCGAGGATACGCGCGCCCTTGTCGAACGCCTCACCAGCCGCGTCATCGAGCGTGCGGCCGAGGATTTCGTAGACGCCGTGGCGATGGATGAGCAGCAGGTCGGTGTGCCCGCCGGAGACGATCAGGCAGATGGCCGGGAGCTGCGGCGCGGGATGGTCCTCGACTGCCTCACCGGGAGGGATCAGCCAGTTGGCGTAGAGATGTCCCTCCAGGTGGTTGACGGGTACGAGCGGCTTTTTCCAGACGAACGCCAGCGTCTTGGCGACATTAATGCCGACTAGCAGCGATCCGGCCAGTCCGGGTCCCTCGGTGACGGCGATGGCGTCGATCTCGTCGCGGGTGACGCCGGCTGTTTCGAGCGCGTCTTTCAGCACCGGCACGATCGCGGTCACATGCTGACGGGACGCCAGCTCGGGGACGATGCCGCCGTATGCTTCGTGGAGCGCGATCTGGGATGCGACGACGTTCGCCAGCACGGTCCGGCCGCTCCGGACGACGGCGACGGCAGTCTCATCGCACGAGGTTTCAATTGCGAGGATGTTCACGACGACGACTCCATCCGGCCTTCGCCTGTTCCGTTCGCGTGCCGATCATCGCTGAGCTTGTCGCCGAGCCGGGCGAGCGCGCTGCTGCGCAACTCGGCGAACCGCTGACGATATTCGGGCGTGCGAATCGCCGGTGACCACATGATGTAGGCATCTTCGCCGTTGTCGCTGTAATAGCGGCGGCGGAGACCCTGCTGGCTGAATCCATACTTGTGGTAGAGCGCCTGTGCACCGGCGTTTGAGACGCGCACCTCGAGCGTGACCCATTCGGAGTCTCGTTCGTAGGCGATCTCGAACAGGCGCAGCAGGAGGAGCTCGCCGAGACCCTGCCCGCGTAGCTCCGGTGTCACGCCGATAGTTGTGACATGGGCCTCGTCGTAGAGGATCCACATGCCGGCGAAGCCGACGATCTGATCCTCACCCCCGCGTTCGCCGCGGCGAAAGAACGGCAGGATCGAGCGACCGCCTCGGCCCTCTTCGGGTGTCGGCTCCGGCAGGTTGTCGTCGTGATGCCAGAGGACGATGTAGGCGTTGTTGCCCGGATTGCGCAGCTCGCGGCGGTAGGCGGACTGCGGCCAGGGGTTGGTGAAGCAGAGGTGCTCGACGCGCGATACCTCGGGGATATCGTCGATCTGCATCGGTGCGATGTAATAGCTCATTGCTGTGCTCTCGCGTTTGAGCGCTGCCGGGCTGCGGTGCCGGATTCGCTTGACTGCTGATGGACGTAAAGCGGCTCCAGCCGCGTGATGTCGTCCGGCTCGTTGGCGACGTAGCGCGGCTGGGCCAGATCAATCATGAATGCTGCGCGCCGTTGCCTGAGTCCAGCAGATGGCAGGACGACGTTTGGTAGCTCTTGGAGCGCCTCCTGGTCGTCGATGGTGAGGTCGCCGGTCAGGACAGTCGGCGTCATCAGATCGGCGGCCAGCGACGCGATCGGGCGGTTGCCCATCTCGCCGCTGCGCTGGAGCGCCCCACCGAGATGGAGATAGTCGGCGAAGACGGCGCGATTGCGACCCGCTGGAACGAAGGCGCGCACCGGCAAGCCCCACGACGCCACCGCCTGCGCGGCGATGTCGAGCGTCCCGACGCCGAAGATCGGCAGATCCAGCGCGAAGGCAAAGCCCTTGGCCACGCTCATCCCGACGCGGAGGGCGTTGAACCCGCCCGGCCCGGTTGCGATGACGACACCGCCCAGGTGCTCCGGTTCCAGATGGCAACTGCGCAGCAGATGGTCGATCTGCGATAGCAGCGTTGTTGTCTGGCTGCGTGGCGCGGGCCAGGTCACCTCAGCCAGGCTGCCGCCACCCTGGGTCGGCGCGAGCGCGATTGATGCGATATCGGATGATGTGTCGATGCCGAGCAGCCAGCCGGCCGGTCTATCCTCGGCCACCACCAACCTCCTTCCGCATCAGCTCGATCGCCTGCCGCTCGCGCGTTACGCGCCGAGACGCCGACGGCGAGATGCTGATCGAGCGCTTTGTGTCGGCGATGTTGCCCATCTGCACCAGTATGTACTCGTCCGGCAGCCTGCTCACCGCGCGGTCGGGCCACTCGATGATGACGATGCCCTTCGGGTCGCTCAAATAGTCATCGAAGCTGATCGAGTCGAGATCGTCCGGGCCGGACATACGGTACAGATCCATATGGTACAGGCGCACTGGTTGGCCGTCGGCCAACTGGCCATCGTGCTCGGCGACGATGGTGAATGTCGGGCTCTGGACCTGCTCGCCAGCGCCGAGTGCGCGCGCCAAACCTTGCACGAACGTCGTCTTACCGGCACCGAGCGGGCCGCTGAGCAGAACTGTCTGCCCATGCGAAAGACGCCGAGCCAGCTGGGCGGCGATTGCGCGGGTTTGCTCCGGGCTATGGGCGATCAGATCGACCTTTGGTGTGTGCGCGACGGTCACGACGCCTCCTTGACGGAGATCATAGCGTAACCGATCGCGCGAAGGCTTGGCGGGAAGAGGACGAAGCCGCAGCGGAGACGATCTCTCCACCGCGGCTTCGTTGGGTTGCGGGTGAACTAGCTCTCCGGTTCTGCCGAGAACGCCGAGAGCGTGGATGACAAGATGGCTGACTGCCAGTAGTAGTTCAGTGCCGTCAGCTGATCCGTCGCGTCGCCGGTGCGATACAGGCGGGCGTTGTCGTAGTAATAGAGTGCCTGGATCGGGTCTTCGGTGGCGACGGCACCAAGCAGTGTCTTGGCTCGCTGGTCGGCCAGATCGAGCATGTTGGCGAGTGCCGTCTGTCGATCGTAACCAACGATGTAGCCGGAGTCGTCAACCTGCGCGCCGAGTGAGTAGTACTTGGCGATCAGGCCGGCAGACTGCGAGTACGCGGTCAACGCCGAGCCGAGGTGAACCCACGACTTCGCGTCTTCCTTGTTAACTGCGTCGGCTAACGAGTCTGCACCTGCGATGGCTGCGACTGCTGTCAGGTAGCCATTGTCGGACTGCTGGAAGTAGACCTTGGCGATGTCAGACGAGACGCCGTACTGCTGGGCGAACGGCTCGACGATGAGGGTCTCGAAGTAGGTCACGTTCGCTTCCGCACCACGGCGCAGCGTCTCGGAGATCGCCTTCAGCACTTCCGGGTTCGGAGACGGAGCGTTGCCGTAGCCAAGCCCGATTGACTCCTGATCCTCGGCCAGGTTCAGATACTGGTTGGCGTAAACGTAGTAGTAGTTGGCCAGATAGATCGTGTCGAGGACGTCATCCTCGGTGGCGTCAGGGTTGTTCTGCAGCGTGGAGATGGCGCTCTGCGCCTGGAAGACCATCCCTTGAGCGATTGACAGGCTCGAGAAGGCATCCATCAGCGCAATGGTGTCAGAGGCAGTACGAGGAGTCTCCGCTTCCAGCTTCTGACGCAACGCGTCGAAGCGGGTGATGGTTGCTGCGCTGGAGTTCAGGCGGGCAAACATCGGGTCGAGTCCCTGCGACAGGTAGATGTTGTCCAGCTCCGCTGCTTCGCGGGCCAGCTTGGCCATTGCGGCGGCTGAGAAGGCGTGCTCGAAAGCGGCAGCGATCTGGCCCTCGCCGAGGAACTGGTTGGCCTTCTGGGCGTAGTAATCAGCCAGGTTGATCGTGTCGAGACGATACTCCTGAACGTCGGCGGGAAGTGCCGTGAAGCCGGTGCGCTCCTGATCGTAGGTCGCATACCAGTCCGTGGCTGCGGCGCGGTACTTGTCGTACGCCGCCGGCGGATACGCGGCCTGGCCGGTGCTGACTGGCGTCGGGAGCTCGCTGCCGGTCCGCTCGCGGTAGGCGGTGTAGATGTCGGGGACGAGCTTGACGGTGATGCCGTTCTGCTGGCCCACCTGGACCAGGTCGACCGACTGCCCTGCGGCGTAGTCGTAGTCATAGCGCTGTCCGCCCGGAACGAGGACAGTGGTCTTGCCGGATGCGGCAGCGCCCTCGATCTTGTGCGGGATGCCGCCGACCGGGCCGATCGTGCCGTCCGGGTTGATTGTGCCGGTCATCGTGACGGTGGGATCAATCACGTCGCCCAGGTAGGCGGCCAGCACGGCCGAGGTCATCAGCGCACCGGCGGATGGTCCGTCGATGCGGCCGGCGACGTCGAACGAGAATTCGTGCTGTGACGGATCTTCAGACAGCAGGAGCGAGGCGGTGATGACGGCCATCCAGCCGGCAGCGCGCCACTGCGGGCCCGACCCGCCCACTTCAGACTCGAAGAAGCCGACGCGCAGGTCTTCGCTCGTCTTCGGCTCGACTCGGACCTTCACATGGCTGGTGCCACCCATGACCGATTGGCCATCGCTGGCGAACCAGAGGGCATCGACCTCAACCGGGCCGCTGGCGACCGGCGCGGTCGTTGGCGTCGCGGGCTCCTCAGTCGGAGTGGCCACTTCCGCTTCTTCGGTGGGTTCCGTGGCCGGGCTTGCTTCTGCGGTTGCCTCGGCAGTTGTCGGTGAGGCCGCTGCCTCCTGAGTCGGGTCGTCACTGTCACTTCCGCCGCAGGCGGCGAGCGCGAGGAGAAGCAACAGCGAAACCATGAACAGGCTCGCAAACCGAGCTGACCTCTGCATCCAATCCTCTTTCAGGTGACCGTTGGACGGTCTGGACGGCTGCCCGGTGACAGCGTGGCCCGTTGAGTCTTCCAGAAAGACCCTCTGCCTACCCCAGACTCGTTCAGGCGCTACGGCGCTCCGGTCGCGATTTCCCACAACATCGTCGGCCCAAACGCGTTACGTCGTGGCTCATGGCGGTTGACAGGATTCGCCATGAGCAGCGCACTTCGGCAATAACGCCGGGCTGATGACCTTAGCATAGGGAAGGTTCCCTAGCCTGCGTATGGTTTAAGGGACGATTCTATCCTGTCCTTTCGATCAGTCCAACCGATGAAAATCGATTCGACGGGTGGCGCGGCGCTTGCCACGGGCATGGAGCAGTACCATCGGTGGCGGGCGACCTGCCGCCGGCAATATCACGAGGAGGTGCGATGACGACGCAGAGCGCCGGGCAGCGGAATGAACAGGGCTATCTGCCGATCGAGGCGTATGGTGCTATCGGGAACGGACATACGATGGCGCTGGTTGGCGCAGATGGGTCGATCGACTGGTGCCCGTTGCCACGCATCGACTCGCCGTCTGTGTTCGGGCGTATCCTCGATGCCAATATTGGCGGCTTCTGGCAAATCGCCCCGCGTGAGCCGTGGACAGTCACCCGCTCCTATCTGGACGACACCAATGTGCTGGTGACGCGCTTCGAGACGGCGAGCGGAGCGGTGGAGCTGATCGACTTCATGCCCTCGATCGCGTTCGGCAGTGATTTCGGCGTTTCCCAGCGCCTGCGCGACGGCATGATTATTCGCGTAGTGCGCGGCGTCCGTGGCAGCGTGGCTATGCGGATGCAGCTTGCACCACGCTTCGACTATGGGCGTGAGGTACCCGCCGTGGAGATCGTTCCGAACAAGGGGGCACTCATCGGCGGCGACCGTGGCGCGTTGCGTGTCGCTTCCACAGCCTGGCTCGTGCAGAGAGAGGCGAGGATCACCGCGCGCTTCACGGTCAACGAGGGCGATCAGGAGATTGTTTCGGCGAACTACCACGACTCCGGAACTGCGGTCTGGTCCGATCTATCGCGGGAGTTGGCCGAAGAGCTCCTGGTTCGTGAGATCGAAGGCTGGACACGCTGGATCCAGCGCTGCAATTACACGGGTCCGTATGCAGAACACGTGCGGCGCAGCGCGCTCGTCCTGAAGCTGCTGGATAGCGTGTCCAGCGGTGGGATGGTCGCTGCCGCAACCACTTCTCTGCCGGAAGAGATTGGCGGCGAGCGGAACTGGGACTATCGCTATGCGTGGATCCGTGACTCCAGCTACGCGCTGCATGCATTCCATTCGATTGGCTATCGCGACGAAGCCGAAGGGTTTCTGCAGTGGGTCATTGACACCACTCGCGACGATCCATCTTCGCTCCAGATCATGTACCGCGTTGACGGAACTGGCAATCTCGATGAACAAACGCTCGCCCATCTCGAAGGGTACATGCGCTCGAAGCCGGTTCGGATCGGGAATGGCGCGCACGCTCAGCGTCAGCTCGACCGCTTCGGCGAAGTGCTCGACGCCGCCTGGGTTCACCGGCGCTTTGGTGGCGCGATTAATAACGTTCTCTGGAACTATCTGGTCAATGTCACCAAAGTTGTCGAAGAACGCTGGCAGCAGCCGGACGCCAGCATCTGGGAAGTGCGCAGCGACGAGCGACGGATGACGTACTCCAACGTCATGTGCTGGGTGGCGATGGACCGCGCCATCCGGCTGGCGAAGAAGGACGAGCGCGATGTGCCGCTGGATGCGTGGCGCGATCTGCGCGATCGCATTCGCGAGGATGTGATGGAGCGTGGCGTCACACCGGAGGGCATCTTCAGCCAGGGGTTCGATGACGATGTGCTCGACGCCTCGTCGCTGTCGTTTCCGCTGCGGGGCTTTATTGACGTCGATCATCCGGTGATGAAAGCAACCATCGAGCGGATCATCGACGAGCTGACCCGGGACGATCTGGTCTGGCGCTACGTCTCGCATCAGGAGCACACGAACGTCGATGGGCTCGAGGGGCACGAAGGTGCGTTCGTGCTGTGCAGCTGCTGGCTGATTGACTGTCTGGTTGGCCAGGGGGAGCTGGATCGTGCTGAGGAACTGCTCCAGAAACTACTGGCCCGCGCGAACGACCTGGGTCTGTTCTCAGAGGAGATCGAGAGCCACACGGGTCGATTCCTGGGCAACTTCCCGCAGGCGTTCTCGCACCTCGGCCTGATCAACGCGATCGTGAACCTTGGGCGCGCGCGTGGGAATGTCGCGCAGGCTCCGGATGGCGAGGGTGGTCATGTCACTGGTGCGATCCCGGGCGGACCAGAAAGCCGCCGGATACGGGATCTTCCGGGTCTAACATGAACGTGGATGTACCGGTCAGGTAACCGCGTCCGGAAATTTCGGGGACGATCGCCGGCGTCCCGGCCACCATCGTTTCGCGCAGCACGCGGCCAGTGAAGCGCGTGTCGATGATGCTCTCATGGACCCACGGGGTGTTGAGCCCAACCTCGCCGGTGGCATGCAGCCAGGCGAGTCGCGCGGCAGTGCCGGTGCCGCACGGCGAGCGATCCACCTCGCCGTCAGCGAAGATCGTGACGTTGCGACCGTCCGCGCCAACACTCGGCGTGCCGGTGATGATCGTACCGTAGATCCCGCGCAGATCCGGCTCGTCCGGGTGGACGACCTCGACTTGCGCTTCGATGGCGCGCTTGATCTCCATGCCGATGTCGATCAGGTCGCGAATATCGTCGCGGCGGACTTCAAGACCGAGCGCGGCTGCGTCGATCAGCGCGTAGAACGCGCCGCCGAACACGACCGGAACGCGGTGCATACCGCGGGTGGTTTCGACGTCGATCCCATCGTTGAAGACGAACGATGGGACGTTCTCAAAGGCAACGGTCTCGACGCGGCCATCGGCGATGGACGCGGTCGCGCGGATGAAACCGGCCGGGGAGTCGTAGCCAATCGTCGCTGTGTCGCCGGAGACCGGGAACTGGCCGGTCTCGATCAGCACGGTGGTGAGCGCGATGATGCCGTGGCCGCACATCGTCGAGTAGCCCTCGTTGTGCATGAACAGGACGCCGTAGTCTGCATCGGCCGTCACAGGCGGCGTCAGCAGCGCGCCGTACATATCGGCGTGGCCGCGCGGCTCCCACATCAGCGCGCGGCGGACATCGTCGTGCTGCTCTAGCATCTCGCGACGGCGTTCGAGGATTGTCTGGCCGCGCAGTGGCGGTACGCCGGAAGTGATGATGCGCAGCGGTTCGCCACCCGCGTGCGCCTCGATTGTCGTCAACATCCGAACCGTTCGCATCGCCGTCTCCCGCTCAATACCGTGTCACTGTGACGTGGGCCGAACTATACGCGGAGCAATCTCACATCGATAGTTGACATATGAACGGTTTAGATATAAACTATCATGAGTGAAGTGAGGAGATGCTGGTGAGTGACCATGATGGCAGTGCAGTAGTGACGTGGCTCCGACTCATGCGGGTGCATCACCGTATTCAGCAGGCAGCGGCATCACAACTGCGGGACCATGGGCTGACCCTGTCGCAATTCGACGTTCTTGCGCAGGTCGGTGCTGATGAAGGGCTCACGCAGCAGGAACTCGCTGATCGCTTACTGGTGACGAAGAGCAACGTCTCGCAACTGCTCGATCGTATGGCCCGGGCAGGGCTGGTCGAGCGCGAGCCGGAGGGGCGGATCTGCCGCCTGCGCCTGACGGAGCAGGGTCGCGTGATACGCGAGGCAGTACTGCCGCTCCACGAGGCATTGATTACCGAACAATTCGCAGCGCTCGACGTCGACAAGCGCACGACACTGCAGCGCATTTTGCGCGAGTTGGACCAGGCGCTGGGACGCGCCGATGCCGAGCCGATGATGGCGGCGCGGCACTGATGGAGAGGATAACGACGATGCAGCTTGGTGGCATTCATCACGTGACGGCGGTGACGACGACCGCTTCGGAGAACGTGGCGTTCTACACCCAGATTCTGGGAATGCGGTTGGTCAAGAAGACGGTGAATCAGGACGACGTGTCGGCCTACCACCTGTTCTACGCCGACAACGACGGCAATGCCGGGACCGACCTGACGTTCTTCGACTGGGAGTTCGCGGGGCAGCATCAGCCGGCGGTGGGCATGGTCTCGGCGACGGCGCTGCGTGTTCCGGGGCGCGTGGCTGTTGGGCTGTGGCGCGAGCGGCTGCTGTCGTTTGGCGTGCCGGTTGGTGAGATCGAGGAGCGCAATGGCAGAGCGTTCATCCGGTTCACCGATCCAGAGGGGCAGCCGCTGGAGATCGTCGACGATCTCGTCGATGGTGGCGATGCGCCGGTTGCGCCGGGCATCCCCTGGGCAGCCGGTCCGGTATCGGCCGACTGGGCCGTGCGTGGTCTGGAGGGCGTCTCGCTCTCGCTGAAGTCGCTGGCACCGACGGTGGCGATCCTGACGCACGCACTCGGATTCCGGCAGGTGGACGAGTATGACGAGGACGGCCATCGGGCGCTAACCTTCGAGGTTGGACCGGGCGGACCGGGCGCTCAGATCCGAGTGATCGAGCGGCCGGATCTGGCGCGGCGCGGGATGGTCGGCGGCGGCGGAGTGCATCACATCGCGCTGCGCGTCCCGACCGACGAGGAGCACGTGGCCTGGCGCGATCGTCTGGCCAGCATCGGCCTCGGCATCACGCCAGTGATCGACCGCTTCTACTTCAAGTCGGCCTACTTCCGCGAGCCGGGCGGTGTCCTGTTCGAGCTGGCGACCGATCTGCCGGGCTTCGCGGTTGACGAAGATCCCGAGCATCTCGGCGAGTCGCTGGCGCTGCCGCCGTTCCTGGAGCCGCGCCGCGCGATGATTGAGGCGGGTCTCAAGCCGATCCGACCGATCGTTCTCGAGCCGGTTGTGCGCACGGCATAGCGCAAGCACAAAGCGGGGTGGCCACGTGGCCACCCCGCTTTTGCGTGTCAACGAGTTGACGCTCTATGGGTAGGTGTCTGCGACACGGCCCTGTGCGTCACGCAGCGTGACGGTGTCGCCGTCAGCAACTGACTGGCAGAGTCCCCAGTACAGGATCGCGTAACGCGACTTGATGACATCCTCGCCGTTGCAGACGTTGACGGTGACGTAGAACCCGGCCTTCACCGTCACGTCCGGGAACGTGTAGACGTGTCCGTCCTCGTCAGACAGCGTCCAGCCCTGCATGTTGACCGAGCTCTCGAACGGCGTCTTGTTCCAGATCATGATCTGCTCGGTGGTTGGGCCGGGTGTCTGGACCGACTCGATGATGACAACGTAGCCATCGGTGATCGGGGCGGTCGGTGCTGGTGACGGAGTTGGGGTCGGCGCTGGCTCAGTCGGCGTCACGATAAGCTGCTGCTCGTCGTAGCGCCAGGCGTAGTAATGCAGGCCGACGTTGCCCGCCTCGACCTGCCAGCCAGCGGAGTTGCCCGGCGTGTAGGTCAGGCAGCGGCGCTCGAAGCATTGCAGCAGGACATCAGTTGAGACGCCGCCGACAGAGACGATCGTCCAGTACGCCTCGGTGATCGGGTAGCCGGTTGCGTAGTAGGGATTCTCGAACAGGTTGGCCTCGGTCAGGTTGCCGTTGTCGGAGACCAGGCCGGTCGAGTTCATGAACGACCAGAAGACAGAGGCGACGGTGTGGTCGATGCCGGGCACCTGCACGCGCTCGGCAGCAGTGACGCCATATGCGGCGAAGTCACTGACGGTCCCGACGTTGCCGTCGGAATCGACGCGCTGGCTCAGTACTTCGCCAACCTCGGTCGCTGGCGCTGAGCGCAGGTCGGCGAGATCGGCGTAGGTCGGTCCGTTGTCCGGGCCGGGATCGCCGGCGACCTGAACTTCGGCTGGGTCGCGCTGGACGAATGTATCGTCGCCGACCTGCATTTCGCCGGTCATCAACTCGACAACCAGCAGGCCGTTGGTAACGTACCAGGGGCTATCTGCGGCGATCGACGCGTCGTTAGTGACTTCCATGCGTGACTTGTCGAAGTACTGGACAGTGCGCTCGTGGTCCGGCGCCTCGGCGTAGTCTTCAACGAGCGCAGCGGTGTTGGCTTGCGGTCCCCACATCCATGTTCGGCTGACCGCGCCATCGGCGACGGGCTTGTCCGTTCGTGCCCACGTGCGCTGGAACGCCTCGTTGGCCGGTTGCTCGGCAGCGACCTGCGTCTGGACAACAGCTACCAGTAACAGCACGAACGTAAGCGCGAGCGCGATGGCTCGTCTGGGCCGTGACAGCATATGGTCGTCCCTTCCCATTCTACGTCAGGTACCGTGGCCGTCGAGAATCGTGGTCAGGGAGAACCGTGCCACACGACCAGCGCGACGGCCAACGCCGCGCTGGTCGTGTGATGGTATTGGTACGCGATCTAGAGTGGGGCGAGCGCGTAGGCGCGGGCGAAGCGCGGGTCGTCGCGGCGGAAGGTATCCGGGTTCGTGCCGCGGGTGATGGCATACCAGTAGGCCAGCATCTGCAGTGGCACGAGCGTTGTTAGCGCCGAGAACGGCTCGGCGATGGCCGGGACCGTGATCCAGCCGGCAGCACCCTCGCGGAGCTCGGTCGCCGTGCCGTCGCTGACGACGAACAGATCGAGGCCGAGGTCGCGCGCTGCCAGCCCGAGCTGGATCGTTCGCGGCTGACCGGCACCCTCCGGCGCGACCAGAATCATCAGATCTTCGGGCTCGACTGAGGTGAACGGGCCGTGCAGCATCTGCTCGACCGGCAGTGCCTCGGCGTTGATGTAGCTGGCCTCTTTAATCTTCAGCGCTGCCTCCAGCGCCGACACACCTGCGGCACCGGCTCCGGAGAGCCAGACTTTGCGATGACCGGCGTGGACCTCGGCGAGCGAGCGGATCTGCTGCTCGGCTTCCAGCGCGCCACGCATTGCCGCCGGCAGCTCGCTCGTCAGTGCATCAATGCCGGCCACCGGCGCGCCAGTTCGGCGTTCGCCGACGGCTCCGGCGATAGCGGTGAGAACGGCGAGCGCCGACGTGTAGGAGATCGTGTAGGTCGCAGAGCCTTCCGGCGCGGTTGTCGTCAGGACGTGCTGCAAGTCGGTGTGCCGCTGCGCGCCCTCCTCGCCGGTGATCAGCGCCAGCGCCGCCGACGACTCGCGGACACGGTTCAGCGCATCAACGCTGTAGCTCTTGCGGCCGGTGTGGCTGATGACGATGACGGCGTCGCGGTCGGTCAGCGGGGGGCCGTAGAGGCAGAAGTCGAATGAGTGGCAGGCGATGGCGGTCAGTCCGCCGCCGAAAGCCCTGAAGAAGTATTCGCCCATGAGCGCAGCGTGGTAGGACGTGCCAATGCCAACGATCCAGAGGCGATCCAGTTCGGCGACCGTGGCTGCGAATCGGTCGACTCGCTCGCTGTTTGCGGGTACAACCTGCTCGATTGCATCAGGCTGATCGAACATGTGCTGGTGCATGTTGAATGGGTGACTCGTCGGACGTTCCGGTGCGCTCATTGAATTCTCATCCCTTTCGATAGTCGCGAAATCATCCATTTCAGCATATGCTCAAGTGGCACTAAGTAAAGGGCCACTTGAGGCGAAACGTTTGGAGCCACAGTATGACTGTCGATCTCGCCATTCCGATTGAGGTCGATCGGGATTCCGGCGTGGCTCTGCACGCACAGCTCGCAGAGCAGTTTCGACGTGCCATTCTGGACGGGCGGCTGGCGGCGGGTGACAGATTGCCGGCGACGCGACAGATGGCCGCCGAGGTGGGAGTGTCGCGCAACGTGGTGCTGGCTTGTTACGACGAGCTCTTCGCTCAGGGCTACGTCGAGGGTCGCCACGGCTCCGGCACCTATGTCGCTCACGATCTGCCGGCAGCATCGGCGCGCACCTTGCCCGCGCCGAGTGGCACTCCACGTTGGCTACGAGACCTCCCCGAGCTGATCAGCACCGATGCTGACCCGACCGCCAGGATCGACTTCCGACTGGGGCGTCCGTCGACCAGCTACCTGGCGTCCGACGCCTGGCGGCGCATCTGGCAGACGGTCGCGTCCGAGCCGGTGCCGTCGGGCTACGGCGATCCTGCCGGTGAGCCGCTGCTCTGCGAGGCGATTGCTGCCTATGTCCGGCGCTCGCGTGGTGTGATCTGCCAGGCGTCGGATGTCGTCGTGACGTCGGGCGCAGTGCAGGCGATCGATCTTGTCGCTCGCGCGACGATTCGCCCCGGCGATGCGGTGGCGATTGAGGATCCCGGCTATCCGGTCGCCCGTGCAGTTCTGACGGCACGCGGCGCGCAGATCGTGCCAGTCGGCGTCGACGAAGACGGATTGCTGGTCGACGAGCTTGCCGAACACAGCGACGCGCCGTTGCTCGCCTACGTCACGCCTTCGCACCAGTACCCGCTCGGAGTGCGGATGTCTCTGGCGCGACGGATGGCGCTGCTGGAGTGGGCGCGGATGGCGGACGGGCTGATTGTTGAAGATGACTATGACAGCGAATATCGCTACGACCGCGCGCCACTTCCGGCGCTGGCTGGTCTCGACGATGAGGGTCGGGTCGCCTACATCGGCACGTTCTCGAAATTGCTGGCACCGTCGCTGCGAGTTGGGTATCTGATAGGTCCGGCACCGCTGCGAGAGCGCGTCGTTCAGGCGAAGCGGCTGGCGGATTACCACACCGCCTGGCCGGTGCAGCGGGCGCTCGCCGCCTTCATCACCGACGGGCACCTGGAGCGCCACATTCGGAGGATGCGGCGGCACTACGCCGACAAACGCGCGGCACTTGCTCGGGCGCTTGAGCCTGTTGCAGACCGAGCGGTAATGCGCGGCCTCGAAGCCGGACTACATGTCTATCTGGAGCTGGAGCCGCCGCTGGATGCTGAGGTCGTTCGGCAACGCGCGTTCGAGCGCGGCGTTGCGGTGACGACGCTGGCTGGCTACGTCGTTGATGGCCAGCCTGCCAACGGGCTGCTGCTTGGTTACGGTGGCCTCAGTCTTGAAGAGATCGAAGAGGGCGCGGCTGTGCTTTGCGAGTGCCTGACGCAGTGAGATTGTCGTGACAACTCCGATGGCTACGTCTGGTCATTTCAGCTGCGGGAATGGAGGGAAACGTGTCACCTGGACCTGAGTTACCCCGCATTGGTCGCGAACCGGAGTTGGATCGCGTGCTCAGTCGCCGCGCTTTTCTCGCGCTCGTCAGCTCAGGCATCGCCGCCACCGTACTGGCTACCTGCGCGAACGGCGACGACAACGATACGACGCCTACGGCGGTCGCTGAGACGGTGGTGACCGGCTCCCCAGTGGCGACGGAACCGAGCGAAGCCTCGCCCGAAACGAATGGCTCGCCACAGCCTGATCGGTCTGTAGCGATGTTTCTGACGCTCTCGTCGGCGCTGACCGGCTTCGACGATCTGAGTGACCAGCAGCTGGCCGAGACCTACCTCGGGAATCTCGGCGAAGAAGGTTCGGCGCTCGTCGATCTGTTCAGCGCCGTCGGTCTGAGCTCGCCGGATGTCTCGCTCACATTTGACCAGGTCGAGTCAGCCGGAGTCTTCGACGACGATCGCCTTAGCGCTCTCGCCGACAAGATCACGGTTTACTGGTATAGCGGTAAGTACCAGCAACCGGATGGGCAGGATGCCGTTGCGACGTTCATCAACGCCCTGGCGTGGCCGGCGACTGGCTATCGCGTTACTGGACCCAGCAGTTGCACCGGTCAGACCGGCGTCTGGACCTCGCCTCCCGCATAGGCACCGCATCACAGCAAGGAGAACCGATGGCAGACCGAGTTGAGGCTGATGTTGTCATAGTCGGTGCCGGTGTCGCGGGGTCGCTCATTGCCTGGCAACTGGCGACTGCGGGGATACAGGTCGTCGTCCTCGAATCCGGCACCTGGGTCGATCGACACAAGGGCGTCGAGCAGTATCGCGCTGCGGTCGCCAAGACGCCCGAAGCGCCCTACGAGGATCTCGAGTGGGCGCCGCGACCGCTCACGATCGCGCTCGATCAGTATTACGAGCAGGTCGGCGAAGTGTTCTTTAAGAGCACCTACGAGCGCCGCGTCGGTGGCACGACGTGGCACTGGCAGGGGACGGCGATGCGCTTCGTGCCGAACGACTTCACAATGCAGTCGCTCTACGGACACGGCAAGGATTGGCCGTTGACCTATGACGATCTGGAGTCGTGGTACGCCCAGGCCGAGCAGGCGCTCGGTGTGGCGGGGCAGCAATACGACAACGACCTGATGCCACGGAGCGGCCCGTTCCCGATGCCGCCGCTGCCGATGACGGTGCTGGATCAGCGCATCGCCGAGGCGGCGACGCCGCTGGGCCACAAGGTGTTCATCAACGCGCAGGCGAAGAACTCGCAAGCGTGGGATGGTCGACCGCCGTGCTGCGGCAACAACATCTGCGTGCCGATCTGTCCGATCGGAGCGAAGTACGATGCCGCCGTGCATGCCACCAAGGCGCAGGACGCGGGCGCGCAGATCATCGACTCGGCTGTTGCTTACAAGATCGACGTTGGTGCTGAGGGCAAGGTCAGCCTGATCCACTATAAGACGCCGGACGGTGCCGAACACGAAGCGGTCGGCAAGCTCTACGTCGTCGCAGCCCATGCGATCGAGACGCCGAAGCTACTGCTGATGTCGAAGACAGATGCCATGCCGAACGGCGTAGCCAATTCGAGTGACCAGGTTGGGCGTAACTTGATGGACCATCCGACCCTGGTGAGTCTGGCACTGACCAACGATCCGGTCTGGCCGTATCGGAGTCCGCTGGAGACGTCAGGGATCGAGACGTATCGCGACGGCGATTTCCGCGCGACCCACGCCGCATTCCGTACGCCGATCGGCAACGATGGCTGGTCGTTCGGCGGGAAGATTCCGCCCGACCTCGCTGCGGGGCTGATCGCTAACGAAGGCTTGCGCGGACCGGCGTTGCGCGCGCGAATCGGCGAGATGGCGCAGCGCCAAATCCGGCTCGCCGCGCTCGTCGAGCAACTGCCAAACCCTGACAACCGCGTGACGCTCTCCGAGACGCGCACCGACGCGCTGGGCATACCGGCCCCGCGGATCGAGTACGCGCTGGACGACTACACGACGAGCGGCATCGAGCAGGCGAAGCAAATGGCCGACGAGATCTTCGATGCGCTGGGCGTTTCGTACCGCGAGCATCAATCTGAGTTCTTCGGTGCCGGGCATATCATTGGCACTCACGTGATGGGGACCGACCCCGCCACGTCAGTGACCGACCCGGACGGCCGAACGCACGATCACCCGAATCTGTTTCTCTCGGGCTGCGGCCAGTTCCCGACCGCGGGCACGGCCAACCCGACGCTCACGCTCGCGGCGTTGGCGCTACGGACGGCAGACGTGCTGAAGAGCGATCTCGCTGGCTAAGTGGCGGCTATCTTCGGCTTGCCGCCAGGACTGCCGAGAAGAACGACTGAACGCCATCCAGCAGTTTGAAGCCCTCATGCCTGACGCCGGGCACGACATCAAGCTGGACGGCGATGTCGTGCTGCTCGAAGCTGTCACGCAGTGACGTGATGCGATCTATCCGCGTCGCACCGGCGGCGTTCACATTTGGCATCCAGTAGCGGCTGCCCTCGCTGATGGTGATCTCCCAGGTGTCGGTATCGTCCCCGCCGACGATCATCTGGACCGGTACCTCGCGCATTGCCGGGACGTTGAGCGCGACACCGAATTGCTCCTCCAGATCGGCGACGCCGACCCACCAGAGTTGCTGGTCGTCCAGCAGCGTGACCATGCCGGGAGCGCCGATTGAGACGCCCAGCAGGCGCGACGGGTGCAGGTAGAAGAAGCGGTGCGCGAAGTGCCCGCCGCCGGAGAAACCGTGCAGCAGGAAGCGCTCGCGCTCGATCCGATAGGTCTCGGCAACCTCGTCGATCATGGCCAACAGCAGGGTGTCGAAGCGGATGTCGTGGAACTTGATGAACTTGTAGCTGCTCAGCTCGCCCGGTTCGATGATGCCGACCGGGAACAGCGGGCTGAGGACGATGCACTGCTCGCGTTCGGCGAACTCTGCGAACGCATCGCGATAGTGCTGCGCCGTGCGGTTGGTCCCATGTATCAGAACCACGAGCGGGTAGGCCGTCTCGCCGTCTTCGTCGTAGTCCTGCGGCACGTAGAGGCAGTAGGAAAAGCGCTGGTCATACTGGCAGGCGAACATCGTTGTTCGGCCGAATCCGTAGTAGGAAATGCGATTGCCGTGGCCCGTTCGGCGCGGCGGTGCCTCTGTCATGTGTGGGTGTGCCCTTCATCGTGCGCGTGGTCGGCACCGGGCAACTGGTGCCCACCGCGCGCTGGTCTGATCGTCGCTAGCTGTCGGACCGCAGGAACGTCAGCAGGTCATCGATGAAGCGCTCCGGTTCCTCACGCATCGGGTGGTGGCCGACGCCGGGGTAGACGTGCATAGTCGCGTTCGGGATGCCGTCGAGCAGCAGCTTGCCGCCCTTAACCGAGACGCTCGGGTCGGTATCGCCGTGGATCACCAGCGTTGGCGCTGTGATCTCGCCGAGGCGCGGGCGAACGTCGTGAGTCTCGTTGATCGCGCGGGCCTGGCGGGCATAGCCGTCGCGGGTGATGCGGTTGCCGCGCGCCATCTCAGCGACTTCAGCGAGCTTCCCCGGATTGCGATCGAAGAATCCGGGAGCATATGACGCGGGCGATGCGGCCTTCGAGCGCTCGACCGGATCGACGATCCAGCTCTCGCGCGGCGGTGGTGGGAAGGGCTGCCCGATAGCAACACCGGCAGCCGGTGAGGTGCCGACGAGCACGAGTTTGGCGACGCGGTCCGCGTGCTCGGTGGCGAGATGGAGCGAGATGAACCCGCCCATTGAGTGCCCGACAATCGCCGCGCGCTCGATCCCGAGCGTATCCATCAGGGCTGCCACGTCGCTGGCCATGTCCGAGACAGAATAGTCGGCGGTCTCCTCGCCGTTCTCACCGGCGTCGCGGTTGTCGAGAGCGATGACGCGGAACTCCGGTGCGAGCTGTTCGGCAATCGGTCGCCAACTGGCGCGAAAGCCGCCGAGACCGCTGACCAGAATGACCGGGTCGCCGTCACCCGCCCACTCGTCATAATGAATCACTCGTCCCTGGCTGGTGGTTGCTACTGCCATTCGTACTCGCTCCGTTCACTGGTTGCTGCATTGTCGCGGATCGTAGCACGCTCCCTAGCTCTCGAATGGATCCTTGCGGCCAATGAGCTGGGCGCAGTTGCCGGCTGGATCGCGGAAGTAGGCGAGCAGATCGCCGGCGTCGGTCTGGAAGACGGGATCGAAGGCGATGCCGCGTTCGGCCAGGTCCGCGCGGGTCGTCTCGAACTCGTCCATCGACACCATGAAGGCGAGGTGTGAGGGCGCGGTCAACGGCTCGCCGGGGACATCGAGCATCTCGATCATTCCGCCCTTGCCGTCGGACAGAAATGCGAAGTGCTGGCGATCTCCGCGCACCTCGCGGACAACCTCCATGCCGAACATCTCCTTGTAGAAGGTGACTGTCTCGTCGAACAGTGCTCCTTCAGCCGGAATTGCGGTGTGCTCCAGGCGGAATGCGCTCGCCATTGTCTGGCTCCCATCCATGCGTCGTACAGATACCAATGCGGCGATGTGCCACGAGCATGTTACGATCCCCGCCTGTCCGGTGGTGCGACTCACCGGCGTTTGGGGGGTATCGCGCTTCGATGGATGTCGATCGTCGTTCACAGCAGCTGATGACCCGACGCGCGCTGCTGATGCCGGTCTATGTGCCGACGATGTTGCTGGGGCTGGCAGAGGGCCTGCTCCTGCCGACTCTGCCTGCCTTTGCCCTGTCATTCGATGTCAGCTTTGCAGTCGCCAGTCTGGTGCTGGCCGCGTCCGGCATCGGGACGCTCGTCGCAGACCTGCCGGCCGGTATGCTGCTTGGTCGCATGGGCCTGAAGCCGACGATGGTACTCGGCGCGGCGCTGGTCGCTTTCGGCACGATGGCGCTGACGTTCGCGACCGGCGTGAATCAGCTCATCGCTCTGCGGCTTCTGGCCGGCGTCGGCACTGCGATGTGGGGCCTGTCGCGCCACGCATTCATCACCGAATCGATTGATCCGCGCCAGCGTGGGCAGGCGATCTCTGTGTTCGGCGGCATAAACCGGATCGGTGTGTTTGGCGGGCCGGCCATCGGCGGGATTATCGGCAATCAATTCGGGCTATCGGCCTCGTTCTTTGTCGCCGGCGTGCTTGGGTTCATCGCGCTGGCTATCTCGTTCATTTTCGTGAAGGACACGCAAGTTGCCGTCCACTCCGAGCGCGGCGCGCGCTGGGGACTGGTGCGCGAGATGGTTCGGGCGAATTGGAGGGATTTGAGCGCTGCGAGCGTCGCTCAGACATTTGCCCAGATGATCCGGGCTGGGCGGCAGACGATTATCCCGTTTTATGGCCTGTCGGTTCTGGGTCTGGATGCCGGGCAGGTCGGGCTGATCCAGTCCGCGTCGTCGAGTGTCGACATGATCCTGTTCATACCGGCCGGCTACCTGATGGACCACTTCGGGCGCAAGGTCGCAGCGGTCCCGTCGTTTGCCGTGATGGCGGTCGGGATGGTGCTGGTGCCGTTCACGACCGGATACCTGACGTTGATGGCGGCGGCGACGCTGATCGGTGTCGGCAATGGCCTCGGCAGCGGCACGATGATGACGCTGGGAGCGGACCTCGCGCCGCCGGGGGCAACCGGTGAGTTCCTGGGGCTCTGGCGGCTGATCGGCGATTCCGGCCGCGCAGGTGGTCCGTTGGCAGTCGGCAGCCTCACGGACGCACTTGGCTTCGAGTACACGTCGTTCATCCTGGCAGCAGTCGGCCTTAGCGCGTCGGGGATCCTGGCGCTGCTGGTGAAGGAGACCCGCGTCGCCGACGACCCGGTGCTTGACTCAGGCGCTCCGCCCGGCGGCTAGGTCGCGATCATTGCCTCGATGCGCTTGGCCTGCTCCAGCAATTCGTCAAGAGCCAGATAGTCCGACGCGTCGCGTGCGATGTGGTGGTGGAGTAGCCTGCCGTCGGCGCTGACGATTGCAGTGCCCGGCAGCTGGCGCGGATCGCCACCCTTCGGCAGTGCTGGCAGGTTGCCACGCATCACTGCGCGAGCGCCGCGGACGATAATCCGGGGGTTGACGAGTTGGCCCGGCGAACCCTTGACGAAGCCATAGACGGCGTAAGTGGCCTGTTCTGGATCACAATAGATCGGATAGGGAATGTCGAGTGACTGCGCCCAGAATACAGTGTCTTCGACAGATGCGGGGGTGACGATGACCACGCGGAGACCGGCGGCCGCGATCGCCTCCACGGACCGGTTGTATTCACGGACCTGCTCTTTACAGAACAGGCATGACAGGTACCTGACAAACGTAAATGCGGTGGTTCCGTGCCGCCAGATTTCCGACATCTGGACCGTCTCTCCGGTCACGGTATACAGGGGTAAATCAAACGCGGTGGTGGCCGGTGCTTGCATCGCGAATTTGCTCCAGTCAAGTTGAGTGAACAGGCTCATCTTACGGTCTTTCATGGTGTTGTGCGCGTCTCCGATACACTCAACTGCGAGATTGTCATGCGAGAATCGTGCCGCAAGACAGGCTGAAGGAATCATGGTGCGTCGAATTGTTCCGACCGTCTTACTCATTTGGCTGGTATTGCTGACAGCAGGCTGCGATACCGAGGCATTCCTGGCCACTTCTACACCGTCGGGCGGAGTGCAAATCACTCCGTCACCATCGTCACAATCGTCGTCGTTGAGTGCACGCGCGACGCAGACAGCACTGTCTGGCGGCGCGTCAGCGTCATCCGGGACGGGCGATGCGCCGGATGGCATGCTCGCCCACGTCGATCGTGTCGTCGATGGCGACACCATCATCGTCGAGCTCGATGGTCGTGATGAGCGTTTGCGCTATATTGGCGTCGATGCCCCTGAATCGGTGAAACAGGACTATCCGGTGGAGTGTTTCGGGCCGGAGGCGAGTACTGAGAACAAGCGCCTGGTCGATGGTCGCTACGTCATGCTGGTCAAGGACGTGAGCGATCGGGATCAGTACGGTCGGCTGTTGCGCTATGTCTACGTGCAGGACGACAGCACCGGCGAGTGGGTGTTCGTCAACATGCGTTTGGTCGAAGAGGGCTACGCAACCTCGGTGACATTCCCGCCTGATGTCGCGCATCTCTCGGAGTTCCGCGCAGCTGAGCGTGAGGCGCGCGACGCAGGTCGTGGCCTTTGGGGTTCCTGTTCGACGCGCTAGGCGCTCGCTAGCCAGCCATCACGGAGTCGAGGAGCCGCAGCAGGTTCCCGCCGAGTACTCCGCGGATCGTATTTTCGTCATAACCACGAGCCAGCAATCCGGCCGTCACATTCGGGAACTCGCTGATTGTTGAGAATCCAGTTGGTATGCCGTCTGGCGCATGGGAAAGTGGCTCACCGGGTCCAGACCGCATGTAGTCGACAAAGTCCGGGCCGAGAGCGATATGCTCAACCCCGGCGATCGAAGCGACATGGTCGAGATGATCGAGCATACGCTCCAGGCTCGCGGCGTCGCGGTTGTCGTCGATGAACTGCGCGACAGCGTTGATGCCGATAATCCCGCCGCTCTGCGCGATCGCCCTGATCTGGTCGTCGTCCAGGTTGCGTGGGTGGCCGCAGAGCGCCAGCGCGTTGGAGTGCGAGGCGATGACGGGACGCTCGCTCGCCTCGATCAGATCCCAGAACGAGCGGACTGACAGGTGCGAGGCATCGAGGAGGATGCCGAGGCGATTGGCTTCCGCGACGATCTCGCGGCCCAGCTCGGTCAGCCCGCCGTTCGCGCGCGCTTCGCCAATCCCTTCGGCCAGCAGGTTGCGCTGATTCCAGGTGAGGCCGAGGACACGGATTCCCAGCTCGTAGAACATGCGCAATGACGCAACGCCGTCCTGAATCGGCTCGCCGCCCTCCATCGCCAGGACAAACGCGATCTGACCATCGGCGATCGTGGCGTCGATCTCGGCGCGGGTGCGGCAGAGCGATACGTCGGGCGTCTCGTCGATGTCGGCCAATGCCGAGCCAACCAGCGTCACAGCGCGGCGCAAGGCGCGGTCTGGCTTGTGTTCCTCTTCGGTGAACAGGGTTGTCACGACGAGGTTAACGCCACCGGATCTCCATGCTGGAACGTGGAGGCGCGCCAGGACTTCAGTCTCACCAACGAGCCTGCGTCGAGCGACGTCGCAGAACACGTCCGAATGCGCGTCGGCGACAATTGCTGATTTGTGGAGTGCGTGGGCAGCCGGATCGTCCATCGACCAATCCTTCGCGTCGCGTGTCTGCTGGTCGGGATTCTTTGTCGCGACATCGTATCGTAAATCCCATATGTGCATTGAAGATCACCAGCAGATCGTGCACACATTGAAGAACGCTCTCCTGGGTTGGAATGAGCTGAACGGGTGGGAGACCTCTCACTGCGGGTCGAGATAACATAACATAGAGATGGCTTCCGATCGAACAATCCGGCATTGACAACCGACTCACTATTCGACCGTAGTGATGATGTCGGGCGAGAGAGCCGCCGCCGATGTTTCCACGGGGCAGAACTTGGCTTGTCCTCGCCGTCAGGCGACACCCTCATCAGCAATGGATCACTGCGACAAGCGATAGCGCGCATCCTGGCGGCCCACTGAGCTTCAGGTTTCTGCGTGGCCGTTGTGTCTTCGTTGCTTGATGGCCGGCAAGCGCAGGGCATGGCAAGCGGCCTTCTCGGCGGCAGCGTCGCGCAACGACGCCCGAGAAGGCCGCTCAGCCCTGACTGATCTGTAGATTCGGTCAGCTGGTCTTGCCGACGAGGACGCTCGACGCGAGCTCCTCCTGGACCCACGGTGTTTCCGACTCGGGCAGCGACACGACCCAGGCGCTGTGGACATCGTCGATCGCGAGGATCTCCAGCAGGGCTTCCTGCGGGATGACGTTATCGACGTTCAGCACCATGATCGCTTCGCCGCCGCGGAAGTTCCGCCCGACCTGCATGCCGGCGATGTTGAAATCGTGCTTGCCCATGATCATCCCGATGTAACCGATCATGCCGGGTCGGTCGCGATGGTGGGTAATCAGCATGTCGCCGGCGAGCGGGCGATCGAGTGAGAAGCGATCGACTTCGACGATGCCGGCCGAGTCGTCGATCCAGCGCACACGGACGACGTGGGCGCTATCGCCGGTCGCCTCGAAGGTGAAGTCCACTTCGCCAACGCGTTGATTCGGCAAGCGCTCATCGACAGAGACGATCCGTGCTGCAATGCGATGCTGCTCGGCGACGATGCGTGCGTTCACCGGTGTCACACGCGTTGTCGTCCAGTGCTGCAGACCTTCGGACAGCGCGGCCAGGAAGACGTGCTCGGCGACCGGCGCTGCGACATCGCCATGAATGCGCATGATCATCGCTTCCGGGATGGAGGATGACAGGACGCCGAGGAGGTGGCCGGCTGCCCCGGCAACGCGCGTCAGGCGTGCCAGCTCGGCGCTCTCCAGCGTCGCGGCCGGCAGGTTCACGGCGTTTGCGACCGCCTCGCCGCGCAGCGCAGCCAGTGTTGAGCGCGAGATGACCTCACCGACAGCTGCCAGTGCCGCGCCGCTGCTGCCGCCGATGTGTGGCGTTAGCACGACGTTCGGTCGGCCCCACAGCGGCGATGAAGTCACCGGCTCGTGGGGGTACACGTCGACACCGGCGGCGGCGACGATGCCGGCGTCGAGGGCATCGGCCAGCGCCTGATCGTCGACGACATCGCCGCGTGCGGCGTTGATGACGATCGCGCCGCGTTGTAGCAGGGGGAACGTATCTCGACCCAGCATGTGGCGAGTCAACTCAGTCGATGGGACGTGGAAGGTGACGATATCGCTGGCGGCCAGCAGCTCCTTGTAGGAGGCGGGCCGAACGCCCAGCTCCTGGAAGCGCTCGGCGGGGATGAACGGGTCGTATCCCAGCAGGCGCGCATCGAACGCCGCCAGCCGCTTGGCGACTTTGCTGCCGACGCGGCCCAGACCGACGATCCCGATGGTCTTGCCTTCGAGATCAAATGGCCGGTAGCGCTTGCGCTCCCAGCGCCCAGCGTGGAGGGTGGCGTTGGCGTCGATGATCTGCCGTGAGATGGTGAGGATAAGCGATAGCGTGTGATCGGCCGCCGACGTGCTATTTGCGCCGGGCGCATTGAGCACCAGCACACCCGCCTTCGTCGCGGCCTCAACGTCGATGTTGTCAACGCCAACACCCGCACGTGCAACAACGCGCAGGCGCGGCGCGGCGGCGAACACTGCCTCGTTGACCTGCGATTCGGAGCGCACGATCAACGCGTCGGCGTCGGCAACTGCGGCCAGCAGCGCCGGGACGTCAGTGCCGTTCACGTCGACAATCTCAGCCGCGGCGGCAATACGCTTGCGCGCGTTCGCGTCGATCTGATCGCTGATGACGATGCGCGGCAAGGCGACGGTTGCTTCGCGCTCGACATCGTTTACCAGCCGTTCGGCGATCTCGTTCAGGTCGACAGCCGGGTGGTCGATGCCACGCGGATGCACGCCGAGGCCATTCGGCAGAAAATAGCAAGTGATGCCTGCCGCTGAATACGAGCGTGCGTGGCGGATCGAGTCCTCGATGGCGTGGGTGATCCCCAGCTCGCGAGCGACCGCGACCTTGTCATCGGCAAAGGTGACGCCGCACAGGTCGAGGTCATACCGCTTGAGCCAGTCTGCCGTCATTTCGTGCGACGAGGCCGGACGCGCGGTCACGATCTGGACATTCTCATAGCCGAAATGCTCGACGACGCGCGTCAGGAAATCGCGCGCTTGCGGATTCGGCTTGAGCCTTTTCGCGGGACCATTGGGTCCATAGACCCATTCACGAACAGCCAGCGAGACGGCGTGGCCGGTCGAATCGACAAACGCCGAATCGGGCAGCGAGAGATTGAAGTGCTGGTTCGCTGCTCGCGCGAGTGCTTCTGGATGCTCTGTCAGGACGCCATCAAGGTCAATTGCCAGCCTGGTTGTCTGGCGAGGTCGTTCAGTCATCAGGGGAGCCTGCCTTCCGGGTCGTCGTCGCTTGCAACAGACGCGGTGAAGTTCTCATTCCAGTTGGGCCGGAGGATCGACAAACGTCTGGTCCTCGGCCTAAAGACTGGAGGAGAAACCGGTCCACCACTCGATCGAGCAACGCTTCGACAAGGACGACAGGCAGATCACCATGGGATCAGATCACTTCCTGAGATCGCCAACCGGCCCCACGGCCGATTACGGTAAAGAGTGATGATACACGGTGGAAAACAAAAAGCCTCGGAGGCGTCGTGCATGACGCCTCTGATGAGTCGATCTCCTGCTTTCTGCTCGCGGTTACGGCATGCGCCCGTAACGCCAGATGTAGTAATGCTGCCCGACGTTGCCAGCCTCGACCTGCCAGCCTTCCGGATTGCTTGGGGTGTAGGTCAGGCAGCGGCGCTCGAAGCACTGCACGAGCACGCTGGTCTGGACACCGGCGAGCTTCACGTTCGCCCAATAAGCTTCAGTAACCGGTAAGCCGGTTGCGTAAAACGGGTTCTGGAAGAGCTGTGCCCAGGTTGTGCTGTTGCCATCGAAGATGACGCCGCTGGAGTTCATGAAATCCCAGAACGGTGCAGCGACGGTGTGGTTTGTCTCGGGGACGTACCATGCACCCGTCACGCCGAGAGCGCCCAGGTCGGGGCTATAGAGGTAGAGATTGCTGGCGGCACCTGGTGTAAGTATTTTGTCGATGACTGCGCCCTCTGGCGTTGGCGGTTGGTCATCCAGCAAACCCATGAACCAGTAGGTGACCCCATTTGGGTCGCCCTGATCACCGGCGACGTTCTCACGGGATGGCGTGCGTGGTTCAAATGTGGAGTCACCGTTCTGGACGACGCCGTTCATCATTTCCATCACGAGCAGGCCGTTAGTGACGTACCATGGTGAGGACTGGTCGCTGCCCGGGTAGGTCACCTCCATGCGGCTTTTGTCGAGGTAGGCAACCGCGCGCTCACCACCGGGTGCTTCCGTGTACGGTTCGTATCCCCAGTCGAGGTACTCCGGCCCCCACATCCAGGTGCGACTGATAACGCCATCGGCAATCGGCCAGTCCGTGCGCGCCCAGGTGCGGTCGAACGCATCCCATGGGAATGATGGATCGGGCGTTTCAGTCTCCGGCTCGATCCAGTACGAGAACTGGCATCCCCACTCAGCGCACGCATTCGAGTACATCTCGATCAACATCTGATGCACCCGCACGGCATAGTTGGTGTTGGGCGTCTCGTTGCTAAGGATGCCGAAGACGAGGGCGTCGTGCGCGCGAATTAGCGCAGAGCCACTCTGCCCAACGTACGCATCGAGATCGGTGCCGACGTACCAGTCAGTGACAAACAGAAGAGATGCCCCAGAAGTCCACCATTGCGTACCGAACGGCTTGTCGCCCGGATAGCCGATGGTATCGATACCGAGGTTCGGGTCGTTCAGCGACGCAGTGGTCAATGCGCCAAGCTCCAACCAGCCGGTGTCGTACCCGATGGCTTCTTCGAGAAGAATCAGTCCATAGTCGAAGATGAAGTCGGCGGAGTCGATCCAGTCGCTGGAAACGACGAATCGCAGTGCGTACGAGGAGCCGAGCGGCGCGTAGTCCGAATCGGCACCGGGAACCACCAGGATGCTGCTCGCCCAACCAAAGTCGTGGCTATAGAGGCAGTGTGCAGCAGTCGCGACAGTGTCTGGACCGATCATCGTACCTGTGCAGGACCAGAGCGGATCACCGACGTTGTCGAGCGCGATGAGGAACGCGAACTCGACATAGGCTGGTGAAACGCGCTGGCGTTCGTCTGGGAAGAATACTGTTTTCGTGCCGGGAGTCTGACGCAGATGCTGGGCGAGTTCGGTGGCTGATATATCGGGCGGAATCGTGGCCTCGGCGACGACTGTCGGTGGACCGCTGTCACTCGCAACTGGTACATCCAGCTCCGGGTAGGACATCGTGAGCCGGTTGACGGTATTGGTGGAATCGGCGGCGAACGTTGCCGCTGAGCCCACTGAAAGAGACAGGATCATCACCACTACGAGCAATGCCCGCGCGCGCATTCGCATCTGCCTTTCAAATAGTGATTTATCTCAGATTGTCAGTATCGCATAGTTGTCGCCGGGAATGAGGCATTTGACGCGGGTAGCCACTCCTGAAGCCTGGCAGTTCAGGCCGGATAGTTAGCGCTTTCGGGGCATCATGGGCTGGCAACTAGCACGCGTGAGTGACTGCCGACCTCAAATGATCCTGCTACTCACTCCGGCGGCTTCACCCCGTAGCGCCACTGATAGTAGTGGCGGCCGACGTTGCCGGCTTCGACCTGCCAGCCGTCCGGATTGCTGGGTGTGTAGGTCAGACAGCGGCGTTCGAAGCACTGGATGAGGACGTTCTGCTCAACGCCGCCGACGCGCACCCATGTCCAGTAGGCCTCGGTGATCGGGAAGCCGGTTGCGTAGAACGGGTTCTCGAACAGGCGGTCGGTGAGGTAGTCGCCGTCGCTGTAGATCAGTCCCTCTGAGTTCATGAAATCCCAGAAGACGGACGCGACCTGGTGATTCAGTCCCGGCTCCTGCACGCGATAGGCGGCGGTGACGCCGTAGCTCGCGAGGTCCATGTCGACCGTTATGTTGCCGGCACGGTCGATTTGCTGGACGATCGTTGCGCCGTCCGGCACTGCCGGGTCGTCGAGCGTCGGGCCGAACGTCGCGTAGGTCGGGCCGCTCGTGCCGTCAGGGTCGCCGGCGGCGTTGACGTCGGCCGGCGAGCGCGTCTGGAACGCGTCGTCGCCCACCTGCATCTCGCCGGTGATCAGCTCGCGGACAAGCAGGCCGTTCGTGACGTACCACAGCTCGATGGGATCGTCGGATGGGTTGGTGATCTCCATCCGGCTCTTGTCATAGTACTGGACGGTGCGCTGGCCGCCTGGCGAATCGGCGTACTCCTCGGTGAGCGGATCGGTAAATGGTTCGCCGCCCCACATCCAGGTGCGAGTGACCATCAGCTCGCGCACCGGCTCATCGGTGCGTTCCCAGGTGCGACCGAAGGCAGTTGTGTCGACATCCGGCTGGCCGGTGATTGGGACATTGATGATGTTCGACACACCGCCGCCGGGGCTCGGGTTGAAGACGGTGAGCGATAGTGGCGCGAGGTCGGCGGTGTCGCGTTCCAGCAGCGCCACAGTGAGCTCGGTTGGCGAGACGAACGTCGTGACGCGATCATCGCCATTCACGCGTACGACTGCGTCTGCTGCGAAACCTGCGCCAGAGATGGTCAGGTTCATCGGAAATGCGCCGAACGATAGCGACGTGGGCGATGCGCTGACGAGCGCCGGGATCGGGTTCTCGCCGTCAACAATCTCCGGGAGGCGGACCAGGCCTGCCCCCCAGGTGTTATCCGGCGCGGCGCTGTGATCACCGTGCGCCTTCAGGAATGCCGCGATCTCGGCTGGACCGTAGTCGGGGAAGCGCTGCTTGACCAGCGCAGCGAGTCCTGCAATGTGTGGCGAGGCCTGGCTGGTGCCGGAGAATCCCGACGATCCGTAAGAGGCGGTGTTGGCGAAGTCGACGCCGACCACGTCCGGCTTGATGCGATTGTCTCGGGTTGGACCACGGCTGCTGTATGGCTCGATCAGTGTCGGCTGGCTCCAGGCGGTCGCCCCGACAGCGAGCAGGCCGGCATTGGCGCTCTCGGCCGGGTTGGCGATCGAGCCGGTCGCGGTGCTGGAACTAAGCTGCCAGCCGTTGAATTCCTGGATCTGAATCCAGCTAGGCACAGCGCCGCCATACAGGTGGACGACGGCGTAGTACGGGCCGGGCGTGCTTGGCGTGAAGCGGATGAACTCGAACGGGTTCTGCCCGGCGAGGCCGTTCTGGGGCTTTTCGGAGCCGCGCAGGATTTCGCCAGATGCCGAGACGATGTACAGGTCGATGTCGGTCGTGGCGTTGGCCCAACTGTCGTCCCAGCGCAATTGAAGAATGATTTCCTGGCCGGCAAGCGAGGAGATCGCGTTGCGCTCGCTGCCATTCGAGAACTCGAGATAACCGTTCGCGTCGACATCTGCCCACGGACCGGTCCAGGTCGAGAGTCCCTCGTTCCCGGCTGCGTTGATCCAGGTGATGCCGGCTGCGACGGCCTGATCGACTGCGGCAAGCGCGCCGTCCGCATAGGGTGACGTGCCGTCGCCGGGTCCTTCCCACGTCCAACCGACCGAGTGATTGATGATCGTGACACCCTGCGAGATCATCCAGTCGACTGCGTTATGCAGGTCGAGCAGCGACTGCGGGTTGGAGATGTAGAGCGTCACGTCCGGCGAGATGTCGATCAGCGTTTCTGCGACTGCCGTGCCATGCACGCCGCCGCGTTCACAGGCACTGAGCTCGTCAGACGCCTGACCAAGCGATGCGAAGCAGTAGACGACGGGGTTGGGCAGTTCAGTGCCGATCAGAGAACTGTAGCCGGAGAAGCCGAGGTCGATGACGCCGACCTTGATGCCGGTTCCGGTGAGCCCGTGAGCATTCCACTCGGGTGAGCCGTGAATCTCGGCACCCTGGCTGACGACGGCTAGCGGAACCGGACGCTCTAGCACCCGCGCTTGCTGCACACCAGCGATGTCCGCCAGACTACTGAGATCGGCTGGATCTATGAGCGCCTCGACGGTCTCCTGGCCAACGTTGGCGACGTGTATGCCGCGCGCGGTCAGCACCTGCGCTGTCTGGGTTGCGCTGCCGTCGATGGTGATAGAAACGGCGATGCGCCCGGATTCGTCAGACGTGCCGAATCCTTCAGCATTCGGACGGCCAGCATCTGCGGCGCGCGCGAGCCGAACCAGCTCAGAATCGAGCACCGGATCTTTCAGTGACTCCGCGCTGAAATTGCTGGACTCCGAACCGTTCGCTGAAGTGGCTGCGTAAACGGGAAGCCCACTCACCAGCAACAGGACGCAGAGCACAATGAATGTGAATGGACTACGGGTGGCGAGTCTCTGCACCAGAATTCCCCTCGATTGCGGATGGTGGCTCACTGCCCCACGGTGCGGACGCAGGCGCAAGCATAACGGCTGCGGCGAGACTGTTCCACCGGGTCACACTCGAATTCGAGTATGGTGTCGACCGGAAAGATGATCGGGCATGGTGGTTGTGAGGGAGCGCGCATGGACGATTTGGCGGGGCGGATGCAGATCGACTGGGTAATGCTGGCCGATTCAGCACAGATCGTGAACGGCAAGCTGTACGTGCTCGGCGGCGGCTGGGACACGCTGATCGTGAATGGCCCATTCCCGGTGAACCGACCGTGCGGGCTGGCGATTGCGTTCCGAATGCCGGGCGCAGGGACGATGCAGCGCAAGATGGCCCGCATCCAGATATTTGACCAGGAGGGGACATCCACGATCGCGACGGCTGAAATCCAGTTTCAGGCGGGGCGTGTCGCCAATGCTGACCCGGAACTCCCGCAGCGTGTCCAGTTGGCGGCCGGACTGAATCTGTCGTTTCCGAAGGCCGGTGGCTATGTCGTGTCGGTCAGCGTCGATGGCAACGAGATAGGCCGCACGCGCTTCCGCGTCATCCAGCCGTCGCAGGCGACGAGCACCGAGCGATTGCAGGCGTAGCGCGGATCAGTAGATCTCCAGATAGCGATCGCGCTCCCAGTTGGTTACGTGGTGGCAGAAGGCGCGCCACTCGCGCGTTTGCGCTTCCGTCAGTCGCTCGTAGATATGCTCGCCGAGGGCGGATTTAATGACCTCGTCATTGGCCAGTTCCGCGATGGCCTCACCGAGGGTAGTCGGGAGCGTGCCGACATTCCGGCGCGCCAGGTCCTCGTCGCCGAACAGGTACAGATTCTCTTCGACCGGCTCGGGCAGCTCCATGCCTTGCTCGATACCGTCGAGTCCGGCTGCCAGCATCACAGCGTACGCGAGGTACGGATTGCAGGATGGATCGGGACAGCGCAGCTCGATGCGCGTCGCGGCGTGCCGACCGGTGCGCGTAGTTGGCACGCGGATGAGCGCCGAGCGATTCTGTCGCGCCCAGGAGACGTAGATCGGCGCTTCGAACCCTGCGACGAGGCGGCGGTACGAGTTCACCAGCGGGTTGAGCACCGCGGTCATGGCGCGTATATGCGCTAACTGCCCGGCGAGAAACTGGCGCGCGATCTGCGACAGTCCGTACGGATCACCGAGGTCAACGAAGACGTTCTCCCCGACGGAGTTGTCGGCGTCGAGGCGCGCCAGCGACTGATGCGTGTGCATGCCCGATCCAGCCATGCCCTCGAACGGCTTGGGCATGAATGTCGCGTGGAGCCCGTGCCGCTGGGCGACGGCCTTAAGGGTGAACTTGAAGGTGATGGCCTGATCGGCGGTCGTCATCGCGTCGGCATACTCGAAGTCGATCTCGTGCTGGCCGACGGCGGTCTCGTGGTGGGTCGCCTCAACGGCGATGCCCATGGATTGCAGCGCGCGGACCATGTCCTTGCGGACTTCGGCGGCAATGTCGGTTGAGAGATCGAAGTAGCCGCCGCGGTCGGATGGCAGGACGGCGAGGGCGTCTCCGTTCTTGCGCAGCAAGAAGAATTCGACCTCCGGGCCGGTGTGGTAGACGAAGCCAAGCTCGGCGAGTCGCAGCAGCTGGCGCAACAGGACGGCGCGTGGGTCACCGGGAAAGAGCTCGCCATCCGGGCGATGCACCCAGCAGATGACCCGGGCGGTCGTGTTCTCGCCGCGCTCCCAGGGGATCACGCGGAAGGTCGAGAGGTCCGGCATCAGGAACATGTCGCTCTCGGCGATGCGCGCGAATCCGGCGATGGACGAGCCATCGAACCATTGGCCGTTGACGATCACGTCCGGAAAGACTTCGATCGGGATGGTCACCATCTTCACGACACCCATGATGTCGGTGAATTGCAGGTTGACGAAGCGGACATCTTGATCATGGCAGATCGCCAGCACTTCATCGGCGCTGGGGTCGGGTGTCTGCTGGCCGGGGTATTCGAGTACGGGCGCGGACATCTGACCTCCCTGATCGCTTCGGATCTTCGTCATCTGGACTGTATCAACGTTTGTGTTGCTTATTGTGTCGCGCAATCCGCAGATTGGCTACGACGAAGGCGTTGAAGCGTCGCGAACACCAGCACGACCAGTCCGACGATCAGTAGATTACGAGTAGTCAGGATGAGTGCGCCCCATGCTGTCTGGTTGCGAAGCGAGCCATAGAAGAGCGGGAAGATGAGTTGCGACGCGACCAGTGCTGCCAGGAAGACGCCGATGGTGCGACGCGCCAGATGCCCGGGCAGCAGCACGATAAACGGCATCAGCCAGATCAGGTACTGCGGGGAGAACACCTTGCCGGTGGCGATGAATGCGAGCTGGGTGAGGGTGGTGGCGGTCAGCAGGACAGCAGGGACGCGGGATTCGTCGGCGCGTGTGTGTAACCGCACGAGCGCATAGACGACGTACGATGCAGCGAGTGCCGCGAGCTGAATGACCGACGAGAGTGAGCGCAGCGGCGCTGTCCAGCGCGAGACGTACTCGAACGATCCCCAGGCGTGGGCGGTGACGATATCGACCAGCCCGGCCTTGCTGAGCAGCAACAGGACGTTGGCGTAAATCGACTCGACCTGAATGCCGCGATCTGCTTGATATGTGTACGCTGCGATGTAGCCCGAAGGATCGATCAATAGCGGCGGCAGGAGCAGGATCGCCAACACTCCGCCGAAGAGTGCGCCCTGCATGACTGTCGTTCGCAGGCCGCGACGCGCCAGCAGATCGAGCAGCAGGATTGGTGCAATGATCGCCGGCACGAGCTTGACGCCAACCGCCAGCGCCAGTACCAGCCAGGCACTGACTTCGGCTCGCGGTGTCCGACGGAGCCAGAGGGCGACGGCGGCGAGAGTCAGGAACGTCGGCATGAGGTCGAAGCGGGCGATCGTGATCTGGCCCAGCAGCAGGAACCCGAGGACGTAGACGGCCAGACGGAGGATGTGTGTGTCCTCGTCCTCATCCGGCAGAACCTGCGGCATGAGCGACCAGACGATCAGTCCGCAGCCGAGCGCCAGCAGATAGTTCTGCAGTGCAAACAGGAAGGCGAAGCCGGAGAAGAAGCCGCCGACGATGTGGCTGGGGACGAACGCGATCAGGATCGGGACGAGCGCCAGCGGCGGGTACTCTATCTGGAAATCGCGGTAGGGAACGTGGCCGTCCTTGATGTGGTTGGCGTAATCAAAATAGAGGACCAGATCGCCGGGCGATGACTGCGGGACGAGTCCCCACCAGAGCGCGAGGAAGACAACCCCTAAGGCGAGAGCCAGGACGAGCCGGACGCGATGCGGGGCGATGCGACTACTCCGGGCCGGGGAGTCCGACGCCGATTGAGCAGGACTTGTCTCGTTCTGGTGCCCACTCGCGGTTCTTGTAGACATAGACAAACAGCTTCACCCGTTCGTCGCTGGGGTCCTGAATCTCCAGTTGGCGGCCCCAGGCGGTGAGGACGACTGGCGCTTGCAGGCCCGGATACGGCGTGAGCAACACGTCGAGCACGCCATCCGACTCGCTGCGCAGAGTCTGGAAGTCATGCTCTGAGAGGTCCGGCCGATAGGCAATCCAGACCGCGCCGGTGGCGAGCGATGCGACGATATTGCGATCTTCGACCGGCACACGGTAATAGCCGCAGAGCTGCGCGTACTGGTCGTGCATGCCACCGACGGGCGGCGTGTGATCGTACTCGATCGGTCCGGCAACGATCCCATTCGGCAGATTGTTGTAATGCGTCACGCCCTCGATCTCATCCGGGATGCTCGGGCGCCGGTTGATGAGATAGACGTTGACTGCTGAAACGATCAGAATCGTGATCATGCTGATGGCGATGATGAATTTCCAGCGGCGGACGATGCGTGGATCGCGTTGCTCCTGCGGGAGTGCAAGCCGGATCTGGCTGTCTGTGCTCATTGTCCTGCCCAATAGTGAACTTGCCGCCAGTTCGGTCAAAGGACGACCGATTCCGACGGCAAGCGTACCACTGAGGCACATGAGCTTCTGGAGTGCGATACCTGCTAGCGGACTCCCTGGACGCCGAAGAGGCCGGCCAGTTCGCGCAGCATCGTCTGCGCTCCACGGACGTTGTCGCCCTCGGCTGCGTGGTTGATGATCTCGCCGGCCAGCTCAGTCAGGCACTTGAGTGCCGTCGGCGTATCGAGGTCGTCATCGAGCGCGGCCAGGAAGCGAGACTTGAAGCCGGAGGCGTCGAAATCGTCGCCGTGGCGGGAGTCGAGCCGGGCGGCCTCGCGCAGCAGGCTGGCGACGCCCTCATACTCGGCCGGGCCGGTGTCGCGGTAGTTCCAGGCGTCGCGATAGTGGTTCGAGTGCAGATAGAGGCGCAGGGCGTCGGCGCTATGGACGCGCAGAACATCGCGGGCGAGGACGAGGTTGCCGAGCGACTTGCTCATCTTTTCGCCCTGGTAGCGCACCATGCCGATGTGCATCCAGACCTGGCTGAACGGTGCCGCGCCGCAGGCGTGCTGCGACTGCGCGATCTCGCTCTCGTGATGTGGGTAGATCAGGTCAGAGCCGCCGCCGTGGATGTCGATTTGCGGTCCGAGGTAGCGCGTCGCCATCGCCGAGCACTCGATGTGCCAGCCCGGTCGTCCCGGTCCCCACGGGCTGTCCCACGCCGGCTCGCCCGGCTGTTGACCCTGCCAGAGGATGAAGTCGAGCGGGTCTTCCTTGTTGGGGTCGTCCGGGTTCGCGCCGCGTTCGGCCGAGAGCTCGACCATTTCGCTGTGGCTGTACTTGCCGAGTGCGCCGTAGTCCTCGTCGGCCCTGGTGCGGAAGTAGACGTTGTTGCCGGCCTTGTAGGCGAAGCCGCCCTGCTCCAGCGAGCTGACGAGCTCGATGATCTGCTCGACCTCCTCGCTGGCCTTCGGATAATGATTTGGCCAGAGGACGCTGAGCGCCGAAAGGTCCTCGACGAGGCGGCGGGTGTGGCGATCGCCGAGGGTGTCCCAGCGGTCGTGGTCGCGGGCGGCGCGCTTGAGGATGTCATCGTCGATGTCGGTCACGTTCTGGACGTACTTAACTCGCCAGCCAAGGTATTGACAGTAGCGATTCAGGACATCGAACGTCAGGTAGGTCATCGCATGACCGACGTGCGTTGTGTCATATGGCGTAACGCCGCAGACATACATTCGCACGGTATGTCCGTCAAGCGGCTCGAAGTCCACCTTCGTGCCGGACAGCGTGTCGTAAAGCTTCACCAGCGCGCCCATCCTCACTTGCGTCACAATGTTAGTCGAGGTGACCGGCCGCACACCCCCTGGCGCAGCATACCGGCCGCAGTCTCGAACGCCGCGCAGACACCTCGTATTCCGTCGAAGGCCGGCAGAGTAGGAGTATCCCATGACTCGGGCGCGCTGAGTAGTCACGACAGCGGAGCAGCGAGTGTTGTTCCATAGTTCTGACATGATTGTGACCACAGTTGAAGCGGAGCAACAGCGCGACAAACGATTGGACGGCTGAATGGCAGATGGACAGCGACCGCGACCCGGACACGCCGAACCATCGCCCGAGTGGGCGCAAATGGCGCGTATGACCGACAACCCATCGCTGAACCGTGGGAAGCGAATGGGGCGAGCGACCGAAGACGAATTGCTGCTGGCCAGCCAGACCGGTCGGCCGGACGCTTCGGCGTTCGTGCATACCGATCCGTGGCGGGTGCTGCGGATCATGGGTGAGTTCGTCCACGGCTTTGACACGATGGCGGATGTCGGCAAGTCGGTCACGATCTTCGGTTCGGCGCGCGTCGATGAGGACGATCCGATGTACCAGGCTGCGCGATCGCTCTCGTCGGCGCTGGCCGAGAGGGGCTTTGCAATCGTCACTGGTGGCGGACCGGGGATCATGGAAGCGGCCAATCGTGGCGCGGTCGATGTTGGCGGGCAGTCGATCGGCTGCAACATCGAGCTGCCCTTCGAGCAGGGCATGAACGAGTTCGTCGACATCGCGATTAACTTTCGCTACTTCTTCGTGCGCAAGGTCATGTTCGTGAAGTACGCCGAGGCGTTCGTCATCTTCCCCGGCGGCTTCGGCACGATGGACGAGCTGTTTGAAGCGCTGACTCTGATTCAGACCGGCAAGATCCACAATTTCCCGGTTGTCCTGTTCGGCACGGATTACTGGTCTGGTTTGCTGGACTGGATCGGCAAGACGATGCTGGCAGAGGGAAAGATCGCCGCGGAAGACCTTGAGCGCCTGATCGTAACGGACTCGGTTGACGAGGCTTGTGCAGTCATTGCTGATTGCTATGACAATCAGTGCTGGATCAGCGAAGAGAAGTCCGTCGCGCGCCGATTTGACGCTGGCGAGCAACGGGCCGGCTAGCATCGACCGCCGATATTTGGTACATCATCCGCGTCCACTGCCAGCGTCTCCCAGCAGGGGGAGGAGTGCTGTGCGGGGTGGAAACGGACACGGGGCAGGGAGCAATTGATCGTGCGACGCTACGCGCCGGGATTGATCCGGCGATCGCAGCTGGCACTAGTGGCCGTCCTTGTCGCTGGTGTATTCCTTTCGCTTGTTTCGCCGTCATCGGCGTCTGCCGCGGATTTGTCATTCCCATCTTCCGATCTCGTCATCCAGCTTCGCTCGCCACAGGATGCGGCGGCGCTCGACGGTGCGCGTTCGGTGCGTGCGCTCGATGCGAGCGGCACAGTTGTCGTTGCTGACTACGCCAGTGCGGCGGACGCGGCGGCTGCGACGCGCCGACTGCGAGCGAATTCGGGCGTGCTGAACACCGCGCCGAACGTCAAGCGCTATCTATCGTGGGAGCCGAGCGACCCCGATTACGCGCAGCAGAGCGAGTGGCTGCAGCAGATTCGCGCGCCGCAGGCGTGGGACATCACCACCGGTGATGCGAACGACCCGGATCGCACCGATCCCGTCATCGTCGCTGTGATCGATAGCGGCGTCAGTCCGACACAACCCGATCTCGTCAACCGGCTGGTCGAGGGCTACAACGCTATCGATGGCTCCAGCAACACGGCTGATATGGATGGCCACGGGACACATGTGGCCGGTCTGATTGCTGCTCAGGGTGGCAACGACTACGGCACGGCCGGCGTCGCGATGGACGTGCGGATCATGCCGATCCGCGTCGTATCCGACGACGGGTCGATTGATGTTGCCCTGGAAATCGCCGGGATCTACTGGGCGGTCGACAATGGTGCCGACGTGATCAACCTGAGCCTCGGCTCGGATGAGTACGTCCAGGCCGAGCGCGACGCCGTGCGCTACGCGCGCGACAACGGCGTTGTCGTCGTTGCGGCGGGTGGCAACAGCGTCAGCGTCATCAGCTATCCGGCCAACTACAGTGAAGCGATCGCGGTTGGTGTCGTTGCTCCGGATGGCAACCCGGCCAACTTCACCTCGCGCGTCTCGCGGATCGACATCGCCGCTCCGGGCGTCTCGCTCTTCTCACCGGGGTGGGATGCGCTGTATGGTGACTACTGGGCCGATGTGTTCTATTCGAACAACAAGCCGGTCTCTGGCACGTCGTTCTCGTCGGCGATCGTCTCGGGCGCTGCTGCGTTGATCAAGGCGGTCCAGCCGGGGATCGGTGCTGAAGACGTGCGCACGATCCTGACGAGCACGGCCAGCGACAGTGGCGATCCGGGGCCGCAGGCAGGTACTGGCGCTGGTCTGCTGGACCTGGAAGCTGCCCTGCGCGCCGCGGTCTACGGCGAGATTCAGTCGACCTGGGATCGTACCGACAGCGTCGTCGCCAACGGCGAAGCGACCCGTACCTGGCTGTGGGGAGATCAGCCGCAGACGTCCGAGTACGAGGCGTACAGTGACACACAGCACGGCAGCCGCCTCGTCTATTACTTCGACAAGAGCCGCATGGAGATCACCGATCCGCTGTCCGACCGCTCGAACCCCTGGTACGTCACCAACGGTCTGCTGGTGAAGGAGCTCATCTCCGGCCAGATGCAGATCGGTGACGCGGCGTTCCAGCCGTATTCACCGGCGCAGGTTGGCGTGGCCGGTGACCCGGACGACGACCTCGGCCCAACCTACGCGTCATTCGCGAACCTGCTCAATGGTGCGGCTGCCGAAACCGGCACGGTCGTTGACGCCACGCTGGCGCGCGACGGCACGACTGGAATCGATGAGCGCTATGCGGAATACGGCGTCGTCGCCGGCCCGTGGATCGACACGACGTCGCACTCCGTCGCTGGTGTTTTCTGGGACTACCTCAACAGCAGCGGGCTGATTGCAACGCCGGATGGCACGCAGGAGGGCTTGCTGTTCGATCCGTGGTTCTACGCGACCGGCTATCCGATCACCGAGGCCTTCTGGTCGCAGGTGAAGCTCAAGGGCGTCTACACCGACGTTCTCGTTCAGTGCTTTGAGCGTCGCTGCCTGACTTATACGCCGTCGAACGATGCCGAATGGCGGGTGGAGATGGGCAATGTCGGCCAGCACTACTATCAGTGGCGCTACGGCACACCGCTGGTTGAGGCCGGGGACGCGTCGCGACACACCGCCTCGACCGGCGAGAGCACATTCGACACCGCGTTGATCCGCCGACTGCTGCGTGTCTTCGACTAGCCGTCGATGAACTTGCGCTACACTTTCTCCGCCCGTCTACGGCAACGTGCTGTGCACCTGCGGGCGGAGGAATGACAACAAGTGCCGGCGGCACGACCGCGATTTGACCCCACGGTCAATTACTATCAGATCCTCGATGTCGCCTATGGCGCGACTTCGGATGAGATCGTGCGCGCCTATCGGCAGCTCATGCGCATGACCCACCCCGATCGGTTTCAGGATCCCCGCCAGCGGGCCAAGGCCGAAGAGCGCACCAAGCTCATCAACGTGGCGTACGGTGTCCTGTCGAAGCCGGAGATCCGCCGCGAATACGATGAGCAGATGCGATCGACCGTCGTGGCCGACACGATCATGCAGCGCTACACGTCGATGCGACCGGGGCAGAGCGGCCTGGCGCATGCCTCGCCGAAGCCACCGGCCCCGCACGTCGTGCGCGAGCGTCGCCGCGCCTACAACTCTGCCGTGCGCCAGATCCTTTCGGCGGCTGCGGCGTTTGCCCTGCTGGTCCTCGCGTTCGTGCTGGTCATCTTTGTGCTGCCAATGCTTATCGGCGGCTTCATCGCCTGAACCCGCAATCGACTTCGTGAAGGGCATTGAATGAGCTCGATCTGGCTCGAAATCTTGCTGGTGCTGGTGCTAGTGCTGATCAATGGCGCGTTGTCCATGTCAGAGCTGGCGGTCGTTTCGGCGCGGCCATTCCGCCTGCGCCAGCGCGCCGAGGCTGGCAATAGCGGTGCCGAGGCTGCGATCGAGCTCGCCGAGCACCCCAACCGCTTCCTCTCGACGGTGCAGGTCGGCATCACGCTCGTCGGCATTCTGGCCGGTGCATTCGGCGGCGCTCGCATCGCGAAGCTGATTTCGCCGCATCTGACTGACTTGCCGCTGGTCGGCGGGCATAGCGACGCGGCGGCGATGACGCTGGTGGTCGCATCGATTACCTACATGACGCTTGTCGTCGGCGAACTGGTACCGAAGCGGCTGGCGTTGCACTTTCCGGAAGCAATCGCTTCGGCGGTTGCGCGACCGATGCGAGGTCTCTCGATGGTCGGGCGTCCGGTGATCTGGCTGCTGAGTGCCTCGACCGAAGGGCTGCTGAAGATCCTGCGGGTGACGCCGTCCACCGAATCTGAAGTGACAGAGGAAGAGGTCGAGCACCTGATTGATCAGGCGACCGAGGCTGGCGTGCTGGACGCGGACGAACACGAGCTATTGGATCGCGTGCTGGATCTCGGCGACCTGACAGCCGGGCAGGTGATGACGCCGCGGCACGAGGTCGTTGGGATCGACATCAACGCCGATCCGGAGGAGATTCGCGCAATCATCGGTGCGGCGCATTTCGACTCGTTCCCAGTCTACGATGGTGAGTTCGACAAAATGGTCGGGCTGGTGACGATCCGCACGCTGGCGGCCAGCCTGGCGAGCGGCTTGCCGCCGGATCTGAAGCAGGTCGAGCCGCCGAACTACGTCCCGGAAACGACGACGCTGCTGCGTGTGCTGACGCAGATGACGGAGACGGGGGCGCACCGGCTGTTCGTCATCGATGAGTTTGGCTCGGTGCAGGGGCTGATCACGCTCACCGATGTCTTCGAGACGATCGTTGGAGACCTCGACGTCCTGGCAGGTATCGCCGACCCAGAGGTTGTCGCGCGTGGCGCTGGGTCGTGGCTCGTCGACGGGAGCCTCGACATCGTTGAGCTTCGCGACCTGCTGGACGTTCCCGTTGTGCCGGGCGAAACTGAGGGGCAATATCACACCGTCGGTGGCCTGATGATGGCGCAACTTGGTCGGGTGCCAACGGCTGGCGATATCTGGAGATGGGGCGTCTTCCAGTTCGAGGTTGTCGACATGGATGGCCTCCGGGTCGATAAGGTGCTCGTCACGACTCAGGACCCTGAAACCGACGATTGATCCTGTCGCGGAGGGAGGGCGCGTGAATCTGCAAGCCAACCGGCGTCGCGAGGGAGCGTTGTATGACGCAGGGAGCGCGTTGCCAGGCGCCGCAGATGTCGTCGTGATCGGCGGGGGCGTTGCAGGATGTGCGACTGCCTACCAACTGGCGAAACGCGGGCTCTCGGTGGTGCTCTTCGAGATGCGCGGCATCTGCTCGGGTGCGTCGGGCCGCAACGGCGGGTTGACCGGCGGCCAGACGCTCGTGCCGACCGACACCGGGCGGGCGGTGCACGCGTTGTCGCAGGCCAACCTCCGTCTGCTGCGCGACGAGCTGCCGTCCGAGCTGGGCGAAGATTTCGATCTGCGCGTCGATGGCCTGCTCGACATCGCGACGACCGACGACCAGTGGGCGCACATTCAGCACGCGCAGGCTGTGGCGGCGAGTGATGAAGTCGTGCTGCTACATCGCGACGACCTGCGCGAGCTGATGCCGGTCATCGGCCCCGAGGTACGCGGTGCGTCGCTGAACCGCATGGGCGGTCACCTCTGGCCGTTCGCGCTGGTGCACGGGCTGGCTCGCGGAGCGCGCCAGCACGGCGCTCGGGTGATGCCGTGGACGCCAGTTGAGCAGGTGGAGATCATTGGGGGTCGCGTGCGCGGCGTACAGACGGCGGCAGGGTCGGTCGCGACCGACTGTGTCGTTGTTGCGACGAACGCCTGGACGCCGAAAGTTGTGCCGGACCTGCCGCAGGGCGCGATCGTTCCGGCACGTGGGCAGATTTTGGTGACGCAACCGGTCGGGCCGGTGCTGCCGCTGCCGTTCGGCCTGAACTACGAGAAGGAGTACGGCCGCCAGACTGTCACCGGCCAGCTACTCTGCGGCGGCTATCGCCGACTCGATCTCGACGAGGGGCTCGGGCACTACGAAGAGCGAGTGACGCCCGACGTGATCAACGGCATTGCAGGTTGCCTGGCCGGGTTGGCTCCAACGGTCAGTCAGGTGCGGATTGTGCGCACCTGGGCCGGCATCATGGGCTTCACCGCCGATGGCCTGCCGCTGATTGGTCGACATGCTGCCGCCGATGGGCTGCACATCATCGCAGGATTCAACGGCGGTGGATTCTCGTTTGCCGTGGCCGGCGGCGCAGCGCTTGCGCAAATGATTGCCGGGGAAGCCGTGCCATTTGGCCTGCAGCCGTTCGATCCGAATCGCTTCAGCGGACCGACCGTAAGCTGGAACAATCCATTTACCGCAGGTGAGAAGAGCAACCCCCGCAGCTTTGATGAATCGGGCGCGATTCGTCGAGAGGCGGCTGCCGATTGCTGATTGGCACGGTAGACTTGCGGCAGAAGAGGATCCGTCCGTGAGGGGTCGGGCGTGTTCTCGCGTGCGGCATTCGGTGGCGCACGCAATCATGAAAATGCAGAAACGCGGGTTGCGAAAAACATGAGTGAGGCCAGAACGGGTCGCGCGTCGTCGCGCACGAAGCAGGGGACATTGGATCGACGGCGCGCGCCGAAGCGCCGCGCAAACGAAGCAGCCGAAGCGCCGACGCGCACGCGCTCAATCGTGCAACTTGATGACCTTGATCGCCAGATCATATCCCTGTTGCGCGAGGATGGTCGCCGATCGAACCGTGAGGTAGCCAGACGGCTCGGCGTCCCCGAAGCGACGGTGCGGTATCGAGTGCGTCGCCTGACTGATAGCGGCGTGCTGAAGATCGCCGCGTCGGTTGATCCTGAGCATCTGGGCTACGCACTGACGTCGGTCATCTCCGTGTCAGTCGAGCCGCGCCGCTTCGTTGAAGCCTCGAACACCATCGCCGCGATGCCGCAGGTGATGTGGCTGGCGATCACCACCGGGGCGAGCGACCTCGTCCTGACCGCCTCGTTCCACAATCAGGAGGAGATGTTCACGTTCGTCGCCGACGAGCTGGCGCACGTACCGGGCATCTCGCGGATCGAGACGTCCGTGTGCATGCGCGTGGTGAAAAAATCACATGAATGGGCCACGGACCTCACGTCCAATGTTGCCGACAGCGACGGTGACGCAGGTCTGGCTGGCGTGGAACCGCGAGAGGCGGCGTCCGCCTGAGCGACCGCGAGCACGCACCGAACCGGCCGGTTTGGGATCTGTTGACGTTTGGCGAGTCGATGATGCGGCTGTCGACGCCGGTCGGTATCCGGCTGGAGTCGGCGGTCTCGCTCGCTGTGACGATCGGCGGGGCGGAGTCGAACGTCGCCGTCGCGCTGGCGCGCCTCGGTCGCCCGGTCGCCTGGGCATCTGCACTGCCACGCAACGCACTCGGGCTGCGGATCGCGCATGACATCGCGATGCACGGCGTCGATGTGACGCCGGTGCTGTGGTCCGACGATACGCGGGCCGGTGTCTATTTCGTGGATACCGGTAGCACGCCTCGTCCAACGCGCGTCGTCTACGACCGCACCGACTCAGCCATCGCACGCATCAATCCCGATTTGATCGACGCGGCGCTCGTGCGCTCAGCGCGAGCGCTGCACCTGACTGGCATCACACCGGCGCTGTCGGATGCTGCCGCGGCCTGCTGCTACAAGCTGGCAAACGCTGCCCGTGCGGCGCAGGTGCCGATCACGCTCGACGTGAACTATCGGAGTCGGCTCTGGACCCCCGAAGCGGCTCGCGCCGGGCTGGAGCCGTTGCTGGCCAGCGCGACTGTGCTGTTCTGCGGCATGGAGGACGCTGCCACCATTTGGAGGATCACTGGCGAACCAGCCGATGTCGCGCGCACGTTCCTGGACCGCTCAGCGGCGCAGGTAGTTGTCGTCACCGCTGGGTCGCGCGGCGCGGTGGCCGTGAGCCGGGATGCGCCGGATGCGGTCGTGTATCAGGACGCCTCTGCGGTCGAGCCAGTCGATCCGGTCGGGGCGGGCGATGCGTTCGCTGCCGGCTTCCTGCACCGCTGGCTGGACGACCGCGACGACCTTGCGGCGGCATTGCGCAGTGGCGTGGCACTGGCGTCGCTCAAGATGACCATCGCCGGCGACTTCGCGATCGTCACCGCCGAGGAGCTGGACGAGGCGATCGCCCTGCTCGATGGCGCAGCGCGCGAGATCGATCGCTAAACGGCGACGAACCGCATCGCGCTTCGGCGTGCGGGGTGAGCTTTCAGACGAACAGATTGATGTTGGGGTGTTTCGCACATACGCGGCCATCCAGTAGGTTCGCCGGGGCATTGTGGCTGCCGGTTGAGCGGGTCGCGGAGCCAAACGGGCGTATGCGATACGCCACATACGCGGCCATCCAGTAGGTTCGCCGGGGCATTGTGGCTGCCGGTTGTGCGGGTCGGGGAGCCAAACGGGCGTATGCGATACGCCCCTACATTCGGATCGTGGGTACCGGTCTGCGAGCGCGATGGTTGGACGTTGGAATGTGTGACTGCTCGATCGGTCGCATCCCTCTTGTTCTATGTTTCCGAGCACGTTGTCAATGTCAAGTCGTCAGATCGGCAGCCTGCCCCTTGTCCTGTCATCTCGAACCGCAGTGAGAGATCTCCCACCCGTTGGCTGAGTCAAACGCAGGAGAGATTTCTCGGCTGCGCGGGTGCCCTCTGGGCGTGAAATGACAGAGGACGGGGTAGGCTGTCGGCCCAGACTACTCGTCATTGCTGGCAATGGCGGCCCGCTGAATTGGCAGCCTCCCTCTTGTCCTGTCATCTCGAACCGCAGTGAGAGATCTCCCACCCGTTGGACTGAGTCCAACGCAGGAGAGATTTCTCGGCTGCGCGGGTGCCCTCTGGGCGTGAAATGACAGAGGACGGGGTAGGCTGTCGGCCCAGACTACTCGTCATTGCTGGCAATGGCGCGTGGCTGCCTTTCTGAGAAGCTGACGTTGACGATCTACTCATGTTGGCCGATGCAGATCGTGGCGTACGCCGAGGGGGTGCATGCCTGCGGATTTGTAGGTTGCCACGGCCGGGACGTTGGCGCTCTGGGTGGCGACGGTGATGCTGGATGCACCGAGCTGCTGAAGCGCTATTGCGCCGGCGAGCGTGATCGCCCGGCCATACCCGTGGCCGCGATGGTCGGGGTGGACGCCTAGCGGCTCGATAAGGCCGCGTCTGCCGGGACCTGCTGACCAGACGGTGACCGTTCCAACCATGTCATCATCGCTGTTGTAGACGGCGAGGCAGCGAGCGTCGTCAAACGCTGGGCTCGCCGCCATGGTGCGCCACTTCTCGAATGAGAAAGTCGAGCGCGCGAATGCGGAGCGCACGATCGCGACATGCTCCTCGGCGGTCGCGGCGTCGATGACCGCGATGCGGACCTCGGGGATCTCGACCGGCTCACTGAGATCGCAGCCGAGCGGCGTCCACGATTCACCAGTCGTCCAGCCGGCGTCGATCAAGACATCCCGGATGAGCGTGCCATTTGCAGCTTCGACGTTCGCTTCGCTTTGGGTCAGCACGCCGCGCTCGGGGTCCGACACGTCGCCAGCGATGGTCAACGCCAGCTCGCGATCGTGCGTTGCACCGGGCATGATCGCGAGCCGCAGCACCTCCGGACCATCGAGGAGACCGATGGCGACGAGCTCACCGTCGCGCCGCCAGGTGCGGAGCGCTGTCGCCGTCTGATCGGCACCGGCGCGCCAGAACCAGCCGATGTCGCCGGGGTGCAGCTGGAACGGTGTGTCGTCCAGCTGCCACGCCCGCAGCGCGTGGATGACGTTGGGGAGATCGTTTACGGTCGTCGTTGTCATCGAAATCGTCATCAGGATGTCCACTCTCCGCAATCGCCGACCCGGCCCGGAGACGCGCGCCGAAATGATGTCAATCTGGCTGGGCGTATGCGATACGCCCCTACATACAGGAGACAGGCGCGGTTCGGAGCGCTAGTGACCGGCGTGAGCGTGCTCGATGAACTCGTTGGTCATCGCTTCGGTCGCGTCGATGTCGGTCGTCAGGATATCGTGATCGCGCATCCAGGCGGCGAAATCGACCCAGCGCTCTTCGGTCTGCGTGCCGAATGCGACGGAGCCATCGGCAGTCCAGAGCGGGATGATCAGCTCGATGCCCTTGCGCTCGACCTCAGCGTCCGTCTCGGGATAGGCCTTGACCAGCTCGTCGACGGCGCGCTCTGGATCATCGGTTGCGGCCTGATAGCCAGCGACGATTGCCGTGATGGTGCGCTGGACGACGTCGGCATGGTCGCGGATCATCTCGCCGCTGGTGACCAGCACCAGCTCGTAGTAGTCCGGCACGCCGTAATCCACCACGTCGATCGTGTTGACCGGCTGGCCTTGCTGCTCAGCGAGGATCGCTTCGTGGACGTAGTAGGCACCGATGATGGCATCGACGCGCTTGCCGAGCAGGGCAGGCATCAGGTCGAAGCCGACCGTCACCGTCTCAACGTCGTCGATGGTCAGGCCGGCGGAGTCGAGCACGGTGGCCAGCAGCGCGTCATCGCTGGGCACGCCGGTCATGCCGATCGTCTTGCCCTTCAGCTGCGACGGTTCGGTGATGCCGGAGGATTGCAGCGTCATGATCGAGTTGAGCGGGTGCTGGACGAGCGCGGCGACGGAGACGACGTCCAGCCCCTGTTCACGGGCCAGCAGCACGTCGGTCTGGTAGGAGACGGTGAAGTCGTCCTGCCCGGCAGCGACGAGCTGGAGCGCGGTGGTTGGGTCAGCCGGGACGTAGATGTTCGCTTCGATGCCCTGATCGGCGAACGCGCCGGTGGCCTGCGCCATGTAGAGGCCGGTGTGGTTCGACCACGGGTACCAGTCGAGTGCGATGCTGACCTTGTCGGTCGTCGTCGGGGTGGCGGATTGGCCGGCGTCGGTCGTCGCTTCCGGTGACGACGCTGCGGCAGTCGTAGAGGTTGGCGTTTCGTCGTCGCTACCGCAGGCAGCGGCCAGCGCGCCGACCAGCGCGAGCACCAACAGGATCGAAACCCACCGAGTTCGTTGCATCATCATCTTCCTCACTCTTCCAATCCGATCAAAAACGTTCACTCGTTAGCGGTTGCGTTGCGCAGCGGCGTGCCACGGCATCGCGAAGCGCTCGATCAGCGACACGAGGCAGAACAGGCCGATGCCGAGACAGGCTGCGATGACGACGGCGGCGTAGAGCCGTGGCGTCTGGAACTGCGACGCCGAGCGGGTCATCAGGTAGCCGAGGCCCGACGACGCGCCGACCCACTCGCCAACGATCGCTCCAATGACTGACCATGCCGCCGCGATGCGCGTGCCGGCCAGCAGCGACGGCAGGGCCGACGGAATGCGGACGATGCGCATGACCTGCCAGCGGTTCGCACCCATAGAACGCAGCAGCGCGATAGCGTCGCCATCGACCGCGCGCAGGCCGCCGACGGTGGCGACGACGATCGGGAAGAAGCAGGTCAGCACGACGACAATGACCTTGGGCGTCAGTCCGTAGCCGAACCAGACCAGCAGGATCGGGGCGAGCGCGATGATCGGGATCGCCTGGCTGGCGATGACGAGCGGGTAGATGGCGCGCTCGACGACCTGCGAGGCGACAATGGCGACGGCCAGCACGATGCCCAGCACGAACGCGATCGCCAGCCCGACCAGCATCTCCTGTAGCGTCGTCCAGGTGTGCCCCCAGAGCAGCTGGCGGGAGTGGAAAAGCTCACGGGCGACGTCACTGGGTTTCGGTAGGAACCAGCGCGGCGTGTTGTCGATCCGCACGCCGATCTCCCAGGCGGCGATCAGCGCGCAGACGACCAGCACTGGCAGCAGGTAGCTCAGAAGGGAGCGCCACGAGAACGACCAGCTGCGGTGCTCAGCAGATGACGACTCGGCCAGCGTCCGTCGACGCGGGATGCCGGTCATGACAGCACTCCCATCGATAGCGCGACCTCGTTGTGCAGCGCGTCGAGCAGGCGGGCTTTCTGGGCGATGGCGACCGGCAGATCGACCATGCCCGGCTCGCGTGGGCGCGGCAGATCGACGCGCTCGATGAGCTTGATCGTGCCGGGCCGGGCGGTCATGACGGCGACGCGGTCGGCCAGCAGCAGTGCCTCCTCGACGTCGTGCGTGACCAGCACGATCGTGCCGCGAATCTCCTCCCACAGGTCGAGCAGCCACTCCTGCATCGAGCGGCGGGTGAGGGCATCGAGCGCTCCGAACGGCTCGTCGAGTAGCAGCATCGAGCGCTCCGATAAGATCGTGCGCAGGAAGGCGGCGCGCTGGCGCATGCCGCCCGAGAGCGCCGACGGGTAGTGATTGCCGAAGCCCTCCAGGCCGAAGCGCGGCAGGAGTGCGCGCGCTCGTTGGCGGGCGTCCTTGCTGCTTGTACCGGCCAGCTGGGGTCCGAGGATGGCGTTCTCGATGACCGTCCGCCAGGGCAGCAGAGCGTCGCGCTGCGGCATGAGCGCGGCGGTGCCGAGGCGATTCGGTGCTGGCAGACCGCCGATCAGCACCTCGCCGCTGTCCGGCTCGACGAGTCCGGCGATGATGTTGAGGACGGTGCTCTTGCCGCAGCCGGACGGGCCGACGAGCGCGAGGATCTCGCCATCGTCGACTGACAGGCTGACCTGTGCGATCGCCTGCGTCTCGCCAAATTGTTTGCTGACAGCGCGGAGAGTCACCGCCGCGCGCGACATGTCATCGACCATGTGTATTCCGGTTCGAATGCCGTGGGGGCGACGCGGATTGTGGACCGGGGCGGTCGCAGCGGCGGAGATGAAAAAACGCCGGTGCGGCTGCCCAGCGTTAGTGGTGCCCGAAGCATGCACCCGCGAGAGATCGCGGATGGTGACATTCCTACGCTGGCATTACCCAGGTCAGGTCCTACGGTCGGTGACGGAATGGTCACCCTCTCAGCCTGGCTCCCCAAGCCCCCGTCGCTCCCCCGGAGCGTCTCAGTTGTTGTTCGCATTCAATCAGGGATGGGCGGGAAGGTCAAGGTTTGGGGGCGTGTGGGCGGGTGAATGCAGTGTCTGGTTGCCGTTTGGGCAGGTCGGGGTGCTGAACGGGCGTATGCGATACGCCCCTGCATTTGCGTGGTTGTCTGCCGTCCTGCGGAACGTGACGACACGTGCGGTGCCTTGTCCAGTGTAGGGGCGTATCGCATACGCCCGGCTGGCCACCACGGCCATGGCAATGGCAAACCGCCCCGACATTGCAGTCCCGATCGAAGAATTAACGCGCTCTACCGGAAGACGAACTTGCCCAGTTGCAATGCTCCCTGTTGCCAGGGGACGCGGTGGGTGACGCCGGATTGGCCGCTGAATTTGGCGGAGTTGGCGGCGTACCAGTCGTACATGCGGATGAGCGCGTCCTTGTTGGAGTACTGCGCCTGGAAGCCGAGCTTGTCACGGGCCTTGTCGGTCGAGACGAAGCTCTCTTCGGCCATCGTGCGATAGATCCACTCGTAGAGGGGGGAGAGGTGCAGCTTCTCCAGCGTCCAGAGCGCGCCGATGACGGCGCTGGTGGGTCGCAGGCCGACGATCTTCTTGCCGTGTCCCGCCCGATCCAGCACGGCCTGGAAGTCCTCGCGCAGGGTCGTGAACGACGCCGAGCCGATGTTGAAGGTGTCGTTGGCCTGCTCGGCCGGCAGCGTGGCGGCGAGGTACGCGGCTTCGCAAAGGTCGGCGACGTCGAGCAGCTGGTAGGGGTTGTTGCCGGCACCGATGATCGGGAAGCGATAGCCCTCCTGGGCCCACTCGCAGAGCATGGCGAAGACGCCGAGGCGATCCGGGCCAACGAAGGTCTTGGGCCGCAGGATCGGCACAACCATGCCCTTGTCGCGGAATTCCTGGCAGATGCTCTCGGCCTCGACCTTGGCCTTGCCGTAGGGCCCTACGCCCTTCAAGGGGTCGGTTTCGAGCAGAGGGTGGTGATCCGGCACGCCATAGACGGCTGTCGACGAGATGTGGACGACGCGGTTGATGCCGTGCTGCATGGCGGTCTGGAGGACGGTGCGCGCGCCGCCGATGCCGGTCGAGAGGATCTCGGAGGGCGGAGCAAGCGGCAGCGCCATGGCGGCGTGGATGACGACGTCGACGCCTTCGAGTGCCGCATCCAGGTCCTTTGGGCGACGGACATCGCCGGTGATGACGCGGACAGCGTCCTTCTCGGGATAGTCGAACGGCTCCAGGTCGAGCGAGACGGCGCGCTGGCCGTGCTCGAGCAGGTAGCGGATCATGTTGATGCCGAAGAAGCCGGCACCGCCGGTGACCAGGAACGTTTGTGGCGTGCTCATCGTGATTTCAGCCCCTTGATCTCGGTTCGCGTTCTGGCGTGGGTTGCCGACGCCATGGCCCGACAACCCACGCGCTGGTTATAGCTCAGTGACGACCGGCAGGATCATCGGTCGCAGCTTCGCCTTCTGGTAGATGTAGCGAGCGACAATGTCCTTTACCTTGGTGACCATGTAGCCGTAGGACATGCCGCCGCGCCGGAGCTGACGCTCCAGGTAGCTGCGCAGCTCGGCTTCCGCACCGGCGATCAGCTTGCGGCTGTCTTCGTCATCAAAGCGGATGCCGGTCAGTTCGGGTCCGGCGATGATTGAGCCGTTGACAAGATCGACGACGACGGTCGCGATGATGACCTGCACGGTCGGCAACTCCTCGCGCCGACGCAGGACGACGTTGCGGTAGCGGTCGTTGCCGAGCGCATCAACCAGTACCGAGCCACCGGCGACCGCCGAATCCTTGCGGGCATCGCCGCGTGAGAACGAGATCGGCACGCCGGACTCAGGAATGATGATGTTCTGCTCGGGGATGCCATTGCGGATCGCCATCTGCTTGTACAGGTGCATGTGGCGATATTCGCCGTGGATCGGCACGCAGAACTTCGGCCTCAGCAGCTCGATCATGTGGCGCAGCTCGTCGCGACCAGCGTGGCCGGAGACGTGGACATCCGGCTCGATCGCCGAGTAGCACACGTTCGCGCCGCGGCGGAACAGGTTGTCGATCGTCTGCGAGACCGTCTCCTCGTTGCCCGGGACGGGTGTGGCCGAGAGGATGACGGTGTCACCTTCGGCGATGCGCAGCTGCGGATGATCGCCGCTGGCCATGCGTGCCAGTGCCGCCGACGCTTCGCCCTGCGAGCCGGTGGTGAGAATCATGACCTGGTTCTTCGGCAGCTTGGTGACTTCCTCGACCGGGCGCATAACGCCGGGAGGCGGGTTGATATAGCCGAGGTCGCGCGCCACGTCGACCGACTGCACCATGCTGCGGCCAACGACTGCGACCTTGCGCCCGTGGTGGGCGGCCTTCTCGATCGCCTGCTCCAGCCGCAGGATGTTCGAGGCGAACGAGGTCAGGATGACGCGGCCCCTGGCCTCGCCGATGATGCGATCGAGCGTTTCGGAGACGATCGCCTCGCTCGGCGTGCTGCCTTCGCGCTCGACGCGGACGGTGTCCGAGAACAGCGCCAGCACGCCCTCGTCGCCCATCTCGCGCAACCGATCTTCATCGGTGTGCGGGCCGAGCGGCGGTGTGGGATCGAACTTGAAGTCGCCGGTGTGGACCATGCGACCGACCGGCGTCTTGACCGAGATGGCCATCGAGCCGGGGATCGAGTGAGTGACCGGGATGAACTCGACTTCCATATGGTGGCCGATGCGGTACTCGATGCCCGCTTCGATCGGCATGAAGTCGACGAGGTGAGCGGCTTTGGCCTCTTCGAGCTTGTTGCGTGCAAACGCCAGCGCCAGGCGTGAGCCATAGAGGGGTACCGGCGCAATCTCCTCCAACTGTGGAATAAGGTAAGGGAGCGACCCGATGTGGTCCTCGTGACCGTGGGTCAGCAAAATTGCCCGGAAGCGAGAGAGATTGTCGGTGATGTATTTGGCATCGGGGATGACCAGATCAATCCCGCGTTGCTCTTCTTCGGGAAACTTTGCGCCAGCGTCAATCAGGACCAGGTCGCCGCGATATTCGACGGCCATCATGTTCTTCCCTACCTCGCCGATTCCGCCGAGGGGGATTGCGCGCATTCGCGGTCGAGCCATGTGTCGAGCTTCCTCCTTGCCGAGCCGTGCCGGCCGGCTAACGTCAATGTCGATCAAAGCATACCGCGCTCTGGCACGTCGCTTGCCGCTATCGACCCGGAGAGGCATCGGCTCGACGCGTGCCTCGCGTTGACGCCCGGCGGTCTATCTCCGTAAGATCGGGTTGTCCCCGGTGTGGCGGACGATTGCGCGGCGCTTGCTGTCGTGAAAGTACTGGTATGAGTAACAAGGCAACAAACGGCAATGACGCCGCCGGTGTGCGGGACGTTACCTGGAAGCAGCCGGGCGGTCGCGAGCAGGCACCAGCAACGCAGGCGAGCAAGACGGACGTCGGTGATATTGCGGCGTCCAACGTTATGCTGGATCGCTCGGGGGCCGAGAGCGTGAAAGCCGAGCGGGTTACGATGGACCGCTCCGGCACGAAGTCGCTGGAGACAAAGTCGGCACAACTCGACCAGTCCGGCGCAGTTACGATCAGCGCCGAGAACGTGGTCCTGCTGAAGTCGTCCGCCGTGCAGGTGGTGGCCGACGAGGCCCGGGTGAAGGACAGCGCCGTCGTGCTGCTGACCGCCGACCACGCGACTGTCGAGGACTCGCGCATCTTCCTGTTCGCCGGCACTGCCGAGGGGCCGGTCAACGCGGCGCTGACGCCGGTGACGGCTGCCGCGCTGGGCGGTGCGTTCGGTGCCGTGCTGGCGGTGTTGCTGCTGATCTTCAAGTCCCGTTCGCGGTAGAGTTCGACACATCCCAAACCGAAGGAGCGACTCATGCACAACCTGTTCAAAGTCCTGATCGGTACCGCGCTCGGTGCGGGTGTCGGCGTGGCGATCTCGCGCGTTCTTGAGCAGCAGACGGGCGTCGAGCTGGAGATCAATCGCGCAGACGGCGTTGCGACGGTCGTCGGCCAGTCGGAGCCGCAGCCCGGGTTCGCCGACCGGATCAAGGGTCGGCTCGAAGCTGCGCGCCTGGCCGGTGAGGATGCCAAGGCGGCCAAGGAGGCCGAGCTGCGCGGCTATTTCCGCGAGAAGGTCAACGATCCGGCCGCCATGACGGTGAACCCTCTGGCACCGCAATCGCGCTAGTTCAGCGCGGAATTCGCCACGATCTGCCAGGCCCGGCTCTATCGAGCCGGGTTTTTCTGTGCCCGGCGGAGTGGCACGACCCTTGCGTCATACCGGCCAACTGTCGTGCCGCGGCAGGTTCCTGAATCGGCAAGATCGGGGAACCGCCGCCGACATGGAAGGAAAACTTGAACATGGAAAGCATGTCTGGCTCAATGATTCGTGACCTCGTCAACCCGACGGCTGAGACGATCTCACCCGACGAAACGGTGATGACAGCTCGACGCCGCATGGAATCGCAAGCGATCCGCTCGCTGCTGGTGGTCGAAGGCGATCGACCGATCGGTCTGGTCAGCTGGCGCGGCCTGGGTCAGGAAGATGGCTCGGCGCAGATCCGTCAGGTTATGCAGGCCGGCATTCCGGCGCTGACGGACAGCATGTCGATCGACGACGCTGCCACAATGTTGGCTGGCTCGGATGTTGATTTCGATCAGCTGCCGGTCGTGGATGACTCGGGCGTGCTGATCGGCGAAGTGCCGCGTACCGCGATCATGAAGCGCGGCGTGGAGGCTGACGCCGCGACCCGACCGCTGCAGTCGATGTCCGCGGCCGACGAGGCGACTTCCGCTCCTGCGATCCACATTGAGCAGGGTATGAATGTTGTTGGCGCTGATGACGACAAGCTCGGCAGTGTTGACCAGGTCGAAGTCTCGGCAGAGGGCACCATCGCGGCGTTCACCGTGAAGCACGGCCTGCTCGGGCGCCACGCGAAGCGCCTGCCGGTTGACGTCATCGTCGGGACGCGTGGGGATGACCTGCTCGTGACGATCGGACAGACCGAATTCAAGATGCTCGCCGATGTCGGCGACGAGGTTGTCTAGCATCCAACCGGAGCGAGTGTGGCTGGCGAGGGCGGGGACTGTTCCCCGCCCTCGCTGTGTCTATGGCTCGGGCAGCTCGTAGCGCTCCTGCTCCAGGAAGACGACGTTCAGCGGGAAGTCAGGAATCAGCCGGACCAGCTCGCCGGGGATGCTGCCCAGCCGATCGGTTACGATCGAACGCAGTTCATCACCGAGCGTGACGCTGGCGTGATACGTCGCGACGAGGCGGACGGCGACATCGCCACTCGGCGGAGCGCCGCGCTGCGTCAGCACCGACATCGAGCCGGTGTCGTCGCGGAACGTGTAGAGTGCGTACTGCTCGAGGATCGGGAGCGAGCGGACGCCCTCGACGCGGCCAACGATCGTGACGATGGCGTTGTCGAAGCGCGTCGGGTCGGCGCGCAGGTCGGCGATGGTGACGGTCGCGTTCGTCGGGGTTGATTCGCGGCCATTCAGCCAGATGCCGATGGCGACGACGACGATCAGCAGGACGGCAAGAAACGCAACCACGACGCCCGGTCCGACCGGCAACGGCCCGTGATTGTCCTCAATTCCTGATCGTGACACTTCAGGTGTTGTCATCTTCCTGCAAGCCTATCATCGCGCAAGTGCCTGTATCATGGCGGCAGCACGGACGAAATTTGAATTGAAGGCGAGGTGGCAGTTGCTGTTTCAGCGCATCTATACCGATGGTCTCGCACAAGCGTCCTTCCTGCTGGGGTCGGAATCCACGGATGAGGCTGTCGTCATTGACCCGCGTCGCGACGTCGATGTCTATCTGTCATATGCCAAATCTCACCAGTTGACCATTCGATATGTTCTGGAGACGCACATCCATGCCGACTTCGCCTCCGGCGCACGCGAGCTGGCTGCGCGCAGCGGCGCGACCGCCTGCCTGAGCGCGGTTGGCGAGACCGAGTTCGCGCATCAGCCGCTCAACGATGGCGATGTCCTGACGGTCGGCGAATTGCAGATCGAGGCGCTGCTCACGCCCGGCCACACGCCCGAGCACCTGTGCTTCCTCGTGCGCGATACGTCCGATACGGCTGCGCCCGCGATGCTGTTCTCCGGTGACGCGCTGTTCGTCGGAGCGGTCGGGCGGCCCGATCTGCTGGGCGAGGAGCATACCCGCAAGCTGGCCGACGCGCTCTATGACACGATCCACGAGCGGCTGATGGCGCTGAATGACGACGTGATTGTCTATCCGGGGCACGGCGCAGGCTCGGCCTGCGGCAAGGCCATCGGTGACGCCGAAAGCACGACGATGGGGCAGGAGAAGCGCTTCAACTATGCATTCCAGCCCATGGACCGCGAGGCGTTCGTGCGGCTGATGCTCGATGACCTGCCGCTGACACCGGTCTACTTTCCGGTAATGAAGCAGCTGAACAAGGCTGGGCCAGCGATCCTCAATGGCGTGCCGCAGCCGCCGCGAGTCAGCGACGCTGCGCTCGCTGAGCTGGTCGAGCAGGCCGGCCAGACGGTCACGCTGGTCGATGTGCGCACGGCCGACGAATTCGGCGCTGGCTACTTGCGCGGGTCGCTGAATATCGGCGTGGGTGACAGCATGGCGAACTGGGCCGGTTGGTCGGTGCCGTACGATCGCCCGATTGTGCTGGTCGTGGCGGACGAGAGTCAGGTTGAGCCCGCAGTCACGCAGTTGATCCGCATCGGGCTGGACGATGTCAGCGGCTACGTCGTGGCGGACGTTGACGGCTGGGAGTCCACAGGCCTGCCGGTCGATCGAGTCGAGCAGCTCGTGCCGGCAGCTGTCGAAGCGCGGTTGGCGTCGGATGACGTGCAGCTCGTTGATGTGCGGAACAAGGCGGAGTTCGCATTGGGTCACATTGACGGCGCGGTCCACCTGCCGGTCGAAGAGATCGCACGTGGCACGGTCGAGGGTGTCTCGCGCTCAACGCCGATTATCGTCACCTGCGCCGCTGGGTACCGCAGCAGCCTGGCGGCGAGCTTGCTGAAGCAGCGCGGGTTTGAGGACGTGGCCAATCTGAGTGGTGGGATGGGGGCGTGGGCGCTGCGGGGGAAGTGAGCGCTGCGGATGGTTGAGTGGATTGCCAGCAATGGCGAGCAGTTCGATCCGGCAGCCGCCCCCGCATCCTGTCATTTCGAACCGCAGTGAGAAATCTCCCACCCGTTGGCACCTGTCAAACTCTGCCGGGCACCTGGCCGATTCTGGCCGTAGCGTCTGGATACGCACCGCAATGTCACCGCGACGGCAGCACTCGTATTGGCTCTACATCCTGTCAAACGTCCTCGGTCGGTCAGGGACGCTCTACGTTGGCGTAACGAACAACCTCCAGCGTCGTGTCCGGGAGCACACACAATTGCGACCCGACACGTTCACGGGTCGCTATGGAGTCACCCACCTCGTTCACTGCGAGGAGTTTCGGTATATCAGTGACGCGATCGGCCGCGAGAAGCAGATAAAGGGCTGGGGGCGATCGCGCAAGCTCGATCTGATCGAAGCGGAGAACCCTGGCTGGGTGGACTTGAGCGCAGAGTGGTTTACGGAGTGACGCCGTACTGCGTGTGACTGGTGCGAGCGGGTGGGAGATTTCTCACTGCGGTTCGAAATGACAGGACAAAAGGTTGCCTGTCGGCTCGGGATGCTCGCCATTGATGACGCACCAACCCTCGCTCGCCCTCCCTCCTTACCGCCCATACTTCCGCATGATCTCCTGCAACGTGTCGTGGGGGAGGGCGTGGGCGGTGATGTTGTCGCGGCCGGTCATGGTTTCGGCAGCGATCATCGCGTTCAGCACGGCTTCGGCGGTGGCGTCGACGGTCGCGGCGAAGGCGGGGCCGATCCATTCGTCGGCCAGGCGCGTGGATGTGAGCAGCGGGCCGCTCGGCCAGCGAGGCACGCGGTTCTCGCGGGCGTTCGAAAAGGCCAGCAGGATGTCGCCCGAGCCATGACCGGCGGTGGAGCCGACCCGCCCGAGACCCAGCATTGCACGACGGCAGAGGCGGCCGAGCTGGCGCTCGGATAGCGGCGCGTCAGTGCCGATGATCACGATGATCGAGCCGTCGCGCGATGGCGGCTGCCCCTGCCACAGACCCGGCTGCTCGACCGTCGCGGCGAACTCGCGGCCAACCGGCACGCCATCGACCAGCAACTGCGGCAGCGAGCCGAAGTTTCCCTGCACGAGGACGCCGACGGTGTAGCTCGTGCCCTCAACCTCGACAGTGCGCGAGGATGTGCCGGTGCCGCCCTTGAATCCGAACAGCAGCATGCCGGTGCCGCCGCCGGTGTTGCCCTCTGGGACGGGGCCGCCCGTGGCGCTATCCAGCGCGGCGCGGACGTGCTCGGCTTTCACATGCTGCCCGGCGATGTCGTTGAGCACGCCGTCGTAGGTCTCGGCGATTACCGGGGCGACCCACTCGCGCGGGCCGATCTCGGGGTGCTGCTCGGTCATCCACTCGACCGTTGCCTGATGCACTGCGCCGACGGAGAGCGTGTTGGTGATCAGGATCGGTGAGGAGAGGATGCCGAACTCCTCGACGATCGTGCGTCCGGTCATCTCACCTGCGCCGTTCAGCACGTCGATCGCCGCCGGTACCTGCTCCAGAAAGGTCGAGCCCTCGTGCGGGTGGATCGCGGTGACGCCGGTGCGCACCGGGCCCTTGCCGACCTCCAGCGCGCCATCGCCGTCGATGATCGTCGTCAGCCCGACCCGGACGCCCGCGACGTCGGTGATGGCGTTGAGCGGCCCGGTCGGCAGCGTGCCGATCGTGATGCCAAGGTCGCGAAGGCGTGGCTTCTGTGTCATTGTGCTCTCCCCTGTGTCTCTGTCCGGCTGGCCTCTTCCCCAGCGGACAGTGGATGCGAAGAGCGGGCGGGTGTCAAGGGTGGGTGCGCCCGGCCCTGAAGGCCGGCAGCCATCAATTTCCACCAAAATGTCGCACTTTTTCCTCCAGATCTTGTTCGTATAAGTAGAGGGGGTTGAAACCACCCTCCGTCGGACGCCGTGCGGCGGGCCAGACTTGTTGTATGCGCGCACGCGCGGACGGAGGTTTCCGTGACATTGCGATGGGGACATTGGCAGCCCCGCGACAACAACCCGGAGGTGGATCGGCACCATGCGATGCTGCTGGATCGGCTCTGCCCGAAGCCGCTGATGGTGCAACTGCCCGATGGCCGGGTGATGCTGGATGAGTTCTTTCTGGACGAGCTGCCGCTCGACGATCTGGCGAGCGGGCTGCGCCGCGCCGAGGAGCGCCAGCTGCTCGAAGAGCGACCGCGCTACTGGCTGACGACGCTGATCGAGTTGCTGAACACGCAGATCGGGATCGCGAGCGCCGCCGAGGCGAAGCGCAAGCGGGATGAGGGCAAGATCCAGTGGGGGCCGGAGGAGAAGCTGGAGGTCGCGCCGCCGTTGCCGGCGTCTGCGTCAGGCTCGAAGGCCGCGAACGCGAAGCCGGCGATTCCGAAGTTCCGTGGGCCGAAGGGAGGTCGACGATGAGTCAGGCAAAGCTGGAGGAACGGCCACAGAAGCCGTGGGAATCCGAGAAGGCGAACGGCTTCGCACGGCTCGGTATCGTCGATCTGTCGCGCTTCACCGAGCCTGCGCCACGGCGCTACCGTGTGGCCGACCTCGTGCCGGCCGACGCGACGACCAGCCTGTATGCCGACGGCGGCTCGGGCAAGAGCCTGCTGGCGGTGCATCTGGCCTGCCACGTCGCGCTGGGCGTGCCCTGGCTGGGGCTCAACGTGGACGCCGCGCCGGTGCTGTACGTTGACGCCGAGCTGGATGTCGACGAGTTCGGGCGCCGTGCCTTCCGGGTGGCGCGCGGGCTGGGTCTGAAGCGTCCGCCGAGCGGGCTGCACTACCTGCGGGTTGAGGGCTCGCTGATAGACGAGGGCCAGATTGAGCGGGTGGACGAGGCGCTGGCGCTGACCGGCGCTGGACTGATGGTGATCGACTCGCTGATGGCGGCGACGTCCGGCGCAGACCTGGAACGCTCGCACGACACCGTCTCGCTCTTCACGCTGCTGCGTCGCTGGGGCACTGTGCTGGCGATCGACCATGTGCCGAAGCTGCAATCCGGCGGCAACCTCGGTCACTCGACGCAGTTCGGCTCGGTGTTCAAGCGCAACCTCTCGCGCTCGGCGCTGCAGCTGATTCAGGCCGACGCAGGCGGTGTGTGGCTGCGCCAGACGAAGCACAACTTCGGCCCGAAAGCCGCGCCGCTCGGCATCGGCCTTGACTTCGCCAGCGACGCCGTCACGATCGAGCGCATGGAAGTCTCCGACGAACGCCTCTCCGGCATCAGCGATCACCTGCCCACGCTGGAACGTGTGGCGCGCGAGCTGGGCATGCACCCGGATGGAGCGACGCCGGATGAGCTGGCGGAAAGCCTGATTCTGTCGGCTGGAACTGTGCGCAATCATCTGACCACGTTGAAGCAGCAGGGGCGCGCCGTCTCGGATCGCAGCCGGTGGAAATCCACCCAGCACGCGAAGTTGCCAGCGGTCAGTGCTCGGCAACCGCAGGCTGAGTCGAGCTCCGAGCAAGCGTTTTGCTCGAAGTGCGACGGGCTGCTCCCGTTGCCGGAAGATCGGAAGCGCGGCCACCACCTGAACTGCGTACCGAAGGAGCCGGAGTGGGTGCGCGCCGGATTCCCAAATTCATGATTTCACGATCCCTTAGGGGCATGAAATCGTGAAATCATGAATTTGGACTGCCCACCCCTATCGATCACCGCCGAACCGTACAGATCACCGCGCACTCCGTAACGTGAATCGCTCAAATTCACGATTTCACGGTTTTCATTACCCTAAGGGATCGTGAAATCGTGAATTGTCTGGAACGCGAGAATGCAACCCTCGGAAGCGCGAGACGCGATTCATTGTGTCGGAGGGAATGATGGCAACGTGTCGTCTCGGGGTGCCCATGCTCAAGACGGACCCGGACCGTCTGGCACGTGGCTCAAGCGTGATGGACCTGACCGGGCGTATGCAATACGCCCCTACAGAGATCCCTGTCAGATACACCGTCTTTGCAAATCCCGCAGACTGTGTACATAAATGGGCGTATTGCATACGCCCATTTATGTACGTGGAGCCAAAGACGCAGGGGAGGGTCGTCTCACGACGAGGACAGGCCGCATCCTCTCCTCGCGGAGCGGCAGCCAACACGCCAGCATCAGGACACCCTCCCTCTCCCCACGGGAGAGGGAGGGCCGGGGAGGGTGAGGTCCCCTACCGCTCCTCCAGCAATGTCCCGATCTTCGTGATTCCAATCGTCACCTTCTCGCTGCCGACCTTGACCTCGGCCTCGTAGTCGGCGGCTTCGACCCAGCCGGGCGCGGCTTCGCGGGCCAGCGTTTCGGCGGCGATGTCTTCCAGATGGACGTCGATCGCCTGCGCCACCTCGGTGCCGGATTCGGTCTGCCAGGCCAGGCGGATCGTGTCCTCGACCCGCAGGCCGGCTTCCTTGCGGGCGTCCTGCACGCCACGGATGAAGTCGCGGGCCAGCCCCTCGTGGATCAGCGCCGGTGTCAGCGTCGTGTCCAGCGCCACCAGCAGGTCGCCCTCTTCGGCGACGTTGAAACCCTCGCGCTCCTTCACGTCCACCAGAATCTCGTCCGGCGTCAGCGCCCAGGTCTGCTCCCCGGCGGCCAGCTCCAGCGAGCCACCGTCGCGTACCGTCGCTGCGACCGTCGCCGGGTCGGCCTCGGCCAGCGCCGCGCGGATGCCACCCAGCGCCTTGCCGTACTTCGGCCCCAGCAGAGCCAGGTTCGGGCGGATGACGTAGGTCGCGTACGTCGATGGATCGTCGATCTGGCCCAGCGCCTTGACGTTCAGCTCATCAAGCAGCTGATCCTGCATGCGCTCGATCGCGGCGTACGTCTCCGGCTCACGCGCCCAGACCAGCACCGTCGGCAGCGGCTGGCGCACCTTGACGCTGGCCTTGTTGCGCGCCGAGCGGCCCAGATTGACCGCCGCCAGCAACGCCGCCATGTCGCGGTCGAGCTGCGCGTCCACCTTGCTCGTGTCGGCCACCGGGTAGTCGCACAGATGCACCGACACCGGCGCGGCCGGGTCGATCGAGCGCACGAGGTTGTCGTACATCTCTTCGGCGGTGAACGGCAGGAACGGCGCGAGCAGCGTCGTCAGCGTCACCAGCACCTCGTGCAGCGTCAGGTAGGCAGCCGCCTTGTCGCGGTCGGCCTCCGTCTTCCAGAAGCGCCGCCGGTTGCGCCGGATGTACCAGTTCGACAGCTCCTCCACGACGAAGCGCTCGATCGCGCGGGTGGCGCTCTGCGCGTCGTAGTCGTTCAGCGCCGCGCGCACCTCGTCGATTACCCCTTGCAGCCGCGAGAGAATCCAGCGGTCCAGCAGCGTTCGCTCGCTGAGCGGTACGGCGTTGGCCGGGTCGGACGGATCGAAGCCATCCAGCGCCGCGTAGTTGGCGAAGAACGCGTACGAGTTCCACAGCGGGATGATGAACCGACGCCGCACCTCATCGCCGATGTGGAAGCCGAAGTTGAGGTTCACTGTCGGATTGTGCGAGCAGTACAGCCAGCGCATCACAT
>JAMLIA010000009.1 GCA_023954495.1 Thermomicrobiales bacterium
GCTCCGCCTCAGTCGCTGGCGAGCTTCGCCGATCGGATATTGCCAGCAACGGCAACACGCCCAACCCGAAGCAGAGTGCCGAGAAGAAGTAGACGACATGAAACCCGAACTGCTCCGCCATCCAGCCGCCCACTCCGGGACCGACCAGCATGCCGAGCGCGATCGACAGGTTGAAGATGTAGGTGTAGGCGCGCGTACGACCTTGCGGCGTCGATGCGGCAGCGATATAGGCCGACACCGCCGGAACCGCCAGACCGGAGAACTCCATGAGAATCGCGCCGATGATCGCGTGCCACCAGACGGTGGCCTGGGTGAGGAAGAGTGCGCCCAACGTTGGGACGGCCATGAGCAGGACGATCAGGCGCTTGAGCGATCCGCGATCTGCCAACGCACCGGCGGGGAGTGCTAGCGCAGTCCGAACCAGCGCACCGGCACCGATGACGAAGCCAATCTGGCCGGGACGTGCACCGAGGTTTTCGATGAAGAGTGGCCAGATCGCGATCTGGAGCGAAAAGCCCATGCCCCAGATCGCATGGGCCCAGAAGAGCAGGGCATTATCGCGCCCGAGGCCGAGATCGGAACGGAGCCAGGATGGTCGATGTTGCCGGCGTGAAGTCTCATTCTTCCTCGTCACCGGCTCACTCTACACGCTGATTCGCAGTCGCGCGACCCGTCAGCACCGGCTGCGCCGACGTCGATATGGTCCGGATCTCGGGGTTCAGGAACGTCAGGATGGCGATCAAGGAAAACAGCCCTGCGATCCCCGCCAGGACGACTGTGACGGCGACGCTATCCAGGATGAATCCGGCGAGGACAACGCCGACTGGTGACGCAATCTGCACCATCGCCATCAGGCTGGAATAGACGCGACCAAGGTGGCTCTCCGGCACGCGCTCCTGCAGGATGACCATGAGCGTCGCGTTGATCGGGCCGTTCGCCAGCCCCATCGCCGCAGCGCCGATGACGCTGAGCGCAACCCAGGTTGACCACGGCAGCGACCACAATCCAACTGCCATCAGCGCGACACCACCGAGCAGGAGCTTAATGCGCGGTAGCCGCTCGCCGACGATTCCGTAAAGGATCGTTCCGACCAGCGAGCCACCGCCGAATCCGGCGATGATCAGTCCGAGCACGCGCGGATCGTCGAAGACCTCTTTGGCATAGACCGGCAGAGCCACCGCAAAGAGCGCGCTGAACAGCAGATTCGCACCGACAGAGACCTGAATAATCGCCCGCAGGAAGCTATCGGACAGGATCAGCTTCGCGCCGGCGAGCGATTCACGCAGCACATTGGCTTCGCCAGCCTCCTCCGCTGCCTGCGCCTCTTCCGTCCGCTGCCACGGAACGAGCACGGCAACCATTAGCGCCGAGATGGCGAATGACCCGGCATCGAGGAAGAGCACGGTCGTCGCGCCAAGAACTGACATGAGAAAGCCCGCCGCGAGCGGGCCGATGACCATCGCCGCCGCGCTGGCCATCTGCATGCCGGCATTCGCGCGCTCCAGCGACATGCCGGTTCTGGCGCTCAGGCCGGGAATCATCGACTGCCGCGCAGCCGCACCGGGGATGTCGAGCAGCGCACCCATGAATACCAGCACCAGCAAGTGCCAGAACTGCAGCATGTCCGCCAGGTGCAGGATCGGGATGAGGACGACGGTCAGACCGCTGAAGATGTCGCTGACGACACTCGCGCGCTTGAACCCGACGCGATCGACGACGAGGCCACCGGCCATCCCGGCCACGACGACCGGCAGCAGCGACGCGAAGGCGACGATGCCGGTGCGCGAGGCGCTGCCGGTCGTGATATAGACGAACCAGGGGATAACCAGCGCAGTGAGCGAGTTGCCGGTCAGCGATATGCCGCTCGCCAACACGAGGAACGGAATCGCCAGGCGATCCCTCCGCGTTGGGTTGTCCGACCCCGCCGGTCGCTCGACAACGGTATTCATGTCAATCTTCCTGCTGCGCGGGCCGGCTGGGACCGAGTGCGTTGAGCATGCGATCCGCGTCCGCCACCGAGATTTCGCCGCGCGACAGGGCGTCGAGGATCGCCCGCATCTGCTGATCGCGCGTCAGAACCGGTACATGGGTGGTCGTCTCTTCGGGCGCTGTGGATAGCGAAACGACGGAATTCGGTGCGGATGGCGGCGTCGGTGCCAGTGGCGGGCTCGGAGCGACAGGCGGCTGTGGCGGCTGCGGGGCCGTCGGCACCAGCCGGACGCGGATGTCGCCGCGCTCCGTCCGCAGCTTCAGATCGACCCGCTGCGTCGAAGACGGATCTGTGACGCCCACATAGCGCTGCGTCGCGCCGCGCGGGCCGGGCCGACCGACGCTGACCAGCGGAACATCAGACTGAATCTCACCACCGGCCAACAACGCCTCAACCCGCACCGGCACGCCGGATTGCAGGGCCAGGGTAATGTCGCCCGATGATGTTTCCGCTGAGAACGAGCCAGTGTCGGCGTCGTCGCTGGTCGAAAAAGTGACGCCATGGTCGCCGGCGTGGAAGCTGAATCCGCCTTTGGTGAAACGCAGGCCAGCGTCTCCCGCCTCCAGGTCGAAGCCACCACGGGAAATCCGCAACCCCTTGTCATCGGCAGCAAACGACAATCCCTTCGAGCGCAGGATGCGGGAGACAAGGCCGTCGTCATCCGCATCGGGCTGCCCGTGCGGTTGCGATGGCGGCGGCAGCAACTGTGTGTTGCAGACGATGTCCCCGCGCGCCGTCTCGATATCCATACCCACCAGGCTACCGGCGCGAATGACGACGTCACCACTGCCAATCTTGACCGTCAGGTTCTGGCTGCGCGGGCGCGTGACAGTCACGTCACCGGTGCCCATTTTGGCGACAATGGAGCCCGTCGAATCGACGATCGACACATCACCACTACCCAGCTTCAGATCCAGCCTGCCGTCGATCGAGTCGCAGGTGACATCGCCCTTGCCCAGCGACAGCGTCCCGACAGCCGCGGAGGTCGCGATCTGAACATCGCCACTTCCGACGCTCATCGCTATCCGGCCGACGCAATTCGCGAGGCGCGCATCGCCCTTACCCAGCGTGTAGGTCAGATCGCCAGAGCCGCCATCGACCCGCAGATTGCCCTGCCCGTGGCGTATTTCCACCGCGCCTTCGATGCCGCTGAGATAAATATCTCCGCGCTCGAGGCTGCCGTTGATCGGCGGACAACCGGTGGTCGGCACCGTCAGCACCGGCGAGCTGTTTGAGCTGCGCCCGCGCTGATAGATGATGATCGTGTCGCCCTCGCGAACCAGTGACGGATCGCCGCTCTTCGAGCCGGGCGAGAGGTACACCTGCCCGACCATTGCCGGGTCGGCGATGACCGAGATGTTCGTGTGCTCACAGTCCAGTCGGATCCAGTTGATTCCTTCTAGCGAGCCGGGATGGTCCGCAGCTCGCGTTTCATCAATCTCTGCCATCAGGCTCACCTCGATTTCTTCGTGCGTCGCTCATCTGGCGAAACGCAGGATAACCACAATAGAACGAAGGACGCAGTGCGATCATGCCGACGCTGCACCGGCCCGGGCGGCAGTGCCTGGGGGCAGGTCCATCTCGCGCAATGCAGACACGCGCAACATGCTCAGCGCTGCGAGGACGTAGATCACGGCGACGCCTCCAATCGCGAGCGTCAGGCCGGCCCACTCAACCAGGTATCCGGCCAGCAATCTGCCAATCGGAATCGCCAGCCAGGCGATGCTGGTGATGACGCCGAACACGCGTCCGCGCAGCTCGGGCGGCACCCGCTCCTGATTGACCGTCATGAGAATCGGATTCAGCGGACCAGCGCCAAACCCACGAACAACCAGCGCCGCCAGCGTCAGCACCAGCACCGGTGTGAACGCCAGCGTGATCAGCGGCACGCCAGCGAGGACGAACGACGCAATGTACAGATTCCGCCGCGGCATACGATGCCCGACCGCCGCGAACATCAGCGTCGTGACGACCGCACCGGCTCCGTGGGCCGCCAGCATCAGCCCCAGGCTGGCGGCAGACCCGTAGACCTCGACGGCGTAGACCGGGATGATCAGGCCGATCATCGCGTCGATGAAGTTCATCATCGAGACCTGAACGACCAGACAGAGGATCAGCCCGTCGCGCCGAATGAAGTCGAATCCCACGCGCAGGTCGTCGCGGTAGCCGCTGGTGACACGCCGCTCCTCGTGCTCTCTGGCCATGCTGGCCGGAATGCAGAGAATCAGTGCTGCCGAGACCAGGAAGCTCGCCGCGTCAATCCACAGCGCGGCATCAACGCCAGCCCCGGCAATGACCAGACCGGCGATCGGCGCGCCGAGCAGATACGACGCGCGCTGAATCAGTTGCTCGATCGCATTCACCCGCTCCAGCTTCATCGCGGCGCGCTCAGCCAGGTCGGGCAACAGCGACATGCGCGCCGTCGTACCGGGCGTGTCCAGCAACCCGCCGATGAACACCAGCACGAGCAATTGCCAGAACGCCAGCCCGACCGTCAGCGCCATCAGCGGGATCGCCGCGACGGCGACGCTGCTGATGATGTCGGAAACGATGCTCATGCGCCGGAAGCCGACCCGGTCGACGAGCGCTCCGCCGAAGACACCGGCGATGATGAACGGCAGCGCAGCCGCGAAGCCGGTCAGCCCGGCCTGCGAGGCACTGCCGGTCGTCTCCAGCACGTACCACGGAATCGCGATCAGCGCGAAGACGTTGCCCAGCATTGAGACCGCATTCGCGGCCAGCAGGGCGAAGAGCGGCAGGCGCGCTCGCGACTCGGGCGAAAGGATCATCGGGTGTCTGCCTCAATGGTCAGCGAGCCAACTCCGGTTGACAGGTCGAGTCGCATGATCGGCATGCCATCAGCTGCCGGGCGCGACCAGTTGCCCGGCTGCCCGTGCAACCCATGCGCGCGAATTGCTCCGAGTGATGTCGTCGCTCGCACTTCCAGACCGACCGCGTCCGGCAGACGCACCCGGATCGAGCCAGTCGCCGCCTGCAACCGGACAGCGCAATCGCTCTCCCAGATGCCGCGCAGGTCGACATCGAGCGAGCCGGTGCTCGCGCTGACATCCACCGTCGCCAGGGCAGCGAACTGACCGGTCAGCTGTAGCCCGATCGTGCCGGTTGAGCCTTCAATGCGCACCTGCCGCAGATTGTCCTGCCGCCCGGCGATGGTCAGCGTTGACTCGCCAGTCGCCTGATCGATCGAAACGTTGCGCAGGGCCAGCGCTGAGAGGTTGTAGGTGCCATCGCCAGTCGAATGAACGATTTCCAGATCGAGCGGAATGCGGTTCGACAGCGCGATGTCCCACTCATTGCGACCCCGGTTGGATGATCGTCCGCTCGGCGTGGACTGGCAGACCGTCATCCTGCCGGTGCCGTCCGTCTCCTCGTAGTTGAGCACCGGCTCCAGCTCGGGCGTGTAGCGGAATGCACCGTCGAGGAGGTCTGATGCGCTGCCGGAAATCCGCAGCACGCCGACGTGCATACCGACCCGGGCGACGACATGATCTGCGGTACCAGTCGGCAATGTGTGGTGGGCGAACTGCTCGGCAACGTTCTTCGAGCGACCAAAGATCATGCGACCTCCTCCAGGGCGAGTGCAGGGCGACCGGGCATACGCGCCGGTGTCTGCATCTGGCGAAATACCGGGATGAACCAGAACAGCGAAACAACGAGACAGTTGCTGACAGCCATGAAGAGCAGTGTGGTCTGCAGGCCCATCCGCTCCAGAAGCAGGCCGTACATGAGCATGCCGATCGGGCTGGTAGTCATGCTGACCGCGCCGATCAGGCCGAAGACGCGACCACGCATCTGCTCCGGAATGCGTTCCTGCATGATCGTCATCGAGAGTGGGTTGGCGGGTTCCAGCGCCGTCGCGTTGACGACGATCGCACCAGCGACGATCCACAGCGGCGGGATCAGGACCAGCAACCAGAAGGTCAGCGCCCGCACGGTGAAGCCACCGACGTAGACCAGGCGGCGGGGCAGGCGATGCCCGCGTGCGGCATAGATCAGCGCACCGACGATCGATCCGCCGCCCAGAGCCGAGTAGAGAACACCGAGGTCGAGCGCCGAGCCGAGCACATCGCGGGCGTAGACCGGCAGCACAACCACGTAGAGCGGCTCCGCCAGCAGGCTGCCCAGCGTCGACATCGCGATCATCCCGAGCACCAGCCGATCGCCGCGAATGAACCGCAGTCCCTCAGCAATCTCGGTGAGATAGCTGCCCCGCTCGGAGAGATGCGCGGCGCGCAAGAACGGCAGTCCGACCGTCAGGATCGTCGCCGAGATGACGAACGAACCGGCGTTGACGAAGAGCGCACCCTCCGGGCCGATAAAGGCGAGCGCGGCTCCGGCGAGCGGCGCGCCGAACATCGCAGCAATCCGCCGGACGATCGCCCACAGCGAATTGGCGCGCTCCAGCGTCATCCCGGCCCGCGCCGCCAGGTCGGGATACAGACTCGTGCGAGCGGTCGCACCCGGCGCATCGAGCAGCGCCCCAGCGAACACGAGGACGAGCAGGAGCCAGAACGGTAGCGAGCCGATCAGATAGAACAGCGGGATAAGCGCGACCGAACCCGCGCTGGCGAGGTCGGACATGATCGCCATGCGGCGATAGCCGATCCGCTCGACCATCCCACCGGCAAACGCACCGGAGATGATCAGCGGCAGCAATCCGGTCGCGGCGACAATGCCCATCTTGCCCGCGCTGCCGGTGGTCTCCAACACGAACCAGGGGATCGCAATATTCGAGAACTGGTTCCCCAGATGCGAGATCAGGTTCGCAACCAGCATCGCCCGGAGCGGCAGCGCCGAGGATCCTCGCCAACGCCGGATCATGCGGCGCTCCCCTCAGCGACCGGCCGCGACTCATCGAGCCGGTGGATCGCCGGGACGAAGAACATCGCGATGGCCAGCGCCTGCGACAGAATCGCGATCGCGAGGATCGTTCCGCGCATGCCGAGGCGTTCGATCGACAGGCCAGCAAGCAGCATCCCAAGTGGTGCGGCGACTTGCGAGATTGCCGAGAAGGTGCTGAAGACACGCCCGCGCAGTTCCGCAGGAATACGCTCGTGGCGGACTGTCACCAGCAACGGGTTGAGTGGACCGACGACGAGCGCACCGATGACGATGCCGCCCATGATGACCGCCAGATTGGTCGAGAACAGCAGCACCCAGGTCGAAGCCGTCGTCAGCATGTAGCCGAGAATCCAGAGGAACCTTCGCGGCAGTCGGTGGCCGGCGACCCCGTAGAACACCGCGCCAGTCAGCGCGCCGATGCCGAAGGCTGCCGCGATCAGGCCCAGGCGTGTCGGATCGTCCCAGGTGCGCTTGACGAAGACCGGCAGGACGACCGAGACAATCGGGCTGTTGACAAAGTTCGAGATCGCCAGACCGGCCGCCAGGACGAGCAACACATCGTCACCACGAAGAAACCGGAAGCCCGCTTTCAAATCCTCGACGTAACGGCTGCCGGTGCGCGGACGAGATGGAAACAGCCGCGCCGGAACTGCCAGCACTACGACGAGCGCCGAGATGGCAAACGTGCAGGCGTCGAACAACAGAACGTTGTCAGCGCCGATCATCGCGATCAGCAACCCCGCGAGTGGCGGCGCGACAAGCAACGCAGCGAACTGAGTGCCCTCAAAGACCGAGTTGGCTGATTCGAGCCGCATCCGACCGGCGGCAGCCAGCTCCGGGATCATTGAGCGACGCGCGGTGAGGCCGGGGATGGCCAGCAGTTCCGCCATGAACACCAGCACCAGCAATTCCCAGAAGGCCAGTCCGACCGTGTGATGGAGGATCGGCACCAACGCGACCGAGACAGCACTGACCAGATCGGCGGCCACACTGACGTGGCGGAACCCGATGCGATCAACGAGCGCCCCACCAAACACGCCCATCAGGAAGCCGGGCAGCGCGATGACGAAGGCGGTAAGCCCCATCTTGCCGGCACTGCCGGTCGTCTCCAGCACGAACCACGGCAACGCAACCATCGTCAGCATGCTGCCGATGAGCGAAATGGCGTTGCCGCCGAGAAACGCGAAGATCGGCAGACGAGCCGAGGCTGTTGGATTAGCGACTGCGACGTCGGCTGCCATCATGCTCTCCCGACTCAGGCTTCGCTGGCCAGGCGGCGGAGCATCGACATGCCCTCGTCCGGCGAGAGGCGTCCGTCCGCGACGCGCGCCAGAATCTCTTCGCGGTTGAGCTCGTCGGCCTCCGACTCCGGCGAGCCGCTCTCCTCAGTAAAGGCAGCGATGAGGTCATCCAGCTTGGCGCGAACGGTCGGGTAGGAAACGCCGAGCGAGCGCTCGACATCTGACAGATTGCCGCGACTCATCACGAAGAGCCGCAGAAACGCCTGTTGCTCCTGCGACAGGCGCAGGGTCGGCGCAGCCGGAGATGGCGCGGCGAACGACCCACGAATCTGGATGTCGCAGGTCGGGCAATAGAGCTCCCGAACGATGAGCTCACCTTCACAACTGGGGCAGGAATTGATCTGAATCGACACGGTTCTTCCTCCTTCGCCGCTATCCTAGCGAGGAAGAGAACCATTGTCAAGTGTTTTTGAACTGATTTTTACTTTTTCTTTTGAATCAGTTACCGACTCTCAAAATCAGGATGATGATCGTTAGCTGCTGGTAGCGCCAGCTGGCGGATATCGCTGCGCTGCAGTTGCGCAGGTTGGTCGCGCCGATCGAAGCAGGCGCGCAGGACCGCCCGCACAATGTCGAGGTCGCGCCGATCCAGCTCCGGCAAGCGCCGCAGGTAGAGCAGCAGCTCCGGATCGTCCAGCCCGACGCCGATCGCATCGAGCGTGACATCGCCGGGCAGCGCCAACCCTGCCTGCGCATAGAGCTCGGTCCAGGAGTGCCCCATCGCCCCGCAGACGCGGGTCAGCACATCCAGCCCCGGACGGCCGGGCTGGCCGCGCTCCAGACGCGACAGATAGCCGCGACTGACACCGGCGCGCGCGGCGAGCTCATCCTGCGTCCAGCCAAGCTCGCGCCGCCAGCGCGCCAGCACCGGCCCCAGCACGCGCCCGGTCGGGTCCGTTCCGTCTAGCGTCAGCGATCGTGACATGGAACCTCACCCCCTGCCCCTCTCCCGTGGGTAGAGGGGTGTCATGGATCGAACAGGTCGCCTGCCGCTTTGTGCAGGGCAGCGCTGACGCTGCCACCGGCTGGATTCGTTCGCACCATCCTACCCGGATATACTCCTGCGCGGGAGAGGGGGCCTGATGATCTGGTATAGCGAGTCGACAGATGATGTGGCGGCCGAGGACTTGCACGGCTTCTTCGTTGGCTGGCCAAATCCGCCAACGCCGGAGACGCACCTGCGCATGCTCCGTGGGAGTTCACACGTCGTCCTGGCACGCGATGGGGACTCGGAGCGAGACGGTCAGGTCGTGGGCTTCATCACTGCCGTCAGCGATGGTGTGCTGTCGGCGTACATCCCGCTATTGGAAGTGTTGCCGAGATTTCAGAATCACGGGATCGGCAGCGAGCTAGTCCGACGCATGCTCGACCAGCTTTCGGACTACTACATGATTGACCTTCTTTGTGACACTGAACTGCAGCCCTACTACGAGCGCTTCGCCATGCGTCGAGCGACAGGCATGATGCTGCGCAATTACGACAGGCAGGCCGGGCGGCCGAACGCCGATTGATCGAGACGCCACACGTATCAGGGCTGAACAGTTGACTGTGATACATCTGGAATGACATCAGGAATATCTACCGGCGTGCTTTCGATATTGCGCAGGCTGTACGAGGCAAATCCCAGGACGCAGGCGAGCGTGGCCAGGATTCCGCCACCGATAAACACCGCTCTGACACCATAGGCGTCGGCCAACGGCCCGAAGAGCGCGAGGCCAATCGGCCCGGCAAGTGCCCAGACCATCATAAACAGTGAAAGAACGCGGCCCTGATAGTGGTTTGGGACGACCGTTTGGAGGATGGCTCGCGACGGCACCATGCCAATGGCGTAGGTCACGCCCGAGACAAACCACCAGAACACTGCCATCCAGAACATGCTGGCTGGCATGAGCGCCGCCAATGCCACCGTCGCGCAGGAGAGTGCGAAGGTGACGAGCATCACGGTAACGCGGCGCTGCCGAAATGCCATGACACTCGCAATCAGCCCACCGACAACCACACCTGCGCCACCGCCGCCTTCCATGACGGCAATCGCGTTGACACCGGCGTGGAAGTACTGCTGCACCAGCAAAGGGGCCATCGCAAATGCCGGCATGATCGTCAGCAGCATGAGAACGTTGATGATCCACATCGCTGCTAGCCCGCGATGCCCGAAGACGACCCTGACTCCGGCCCGCGTGTCGGACCACATGCTGCGTGCTGCCTGGGAGACGACGCGGGTCTGTGGAATTGCGAAGAAGAACAGCGGCACGATGCCGAGCAGCGCGGTCGACACGTCGATCATCAGCGCCCACTGCAACGGCAGCAGCGCAAGCGCCAGGGCCGCAGCTGGCGCAGCAACGATGCTGCACAAGCCCATCACGAGCTGGTTCATGCCGACGGCACGCGACAGCCACGATGTCGGCACGAGCATGGCGGTGCTCGCCGCTGCGGCCGGCGACTGGAATGCCTGCATCGCGCTTCGAATCGCCATCAGCGTATAGATGTGCCAGAGCGCAACTCGATCGACGGCAAACAGGATGACAAGGATGACCATGCACAGCGCTGTGATTGCGTCAGTCAGGATCATGATCAGCCGACGGTCATAGCGGTCGGCAACAACGCCGGCAAAGATGCCAAGTACCCCCTGGGGCAACATCGCAGCAATACCGGCGGCGGCCAACACACTCGCCGAACCGGTAGTCAGGGTGAGCCACCAGATGAGAACGAATTGTGTGAGAAAGCTGCCGAAGAGCGAGACCGATTGCCCGATCAGGATCACAAAGAATCTGACCCGCCACGGCTCGTCTTCACGCGGTTCGCGGTGAACGCTCAACGACTGGTTCATCGGGCTAGCCGAAGAAGCTCTTCACGAAGCTCGGCGCGTTCGGCTTCTGTTACCAGTGGCCAATCGAAGAATTCGCCGTACCACCAACCATCACAAGCGGCGCGGATGAGTAGAGCGCGACCAGGCATGAGCCCGTCGGCGGGCGGTTGCAACGTCGGGGATGCGGCATAGAACTCATCGGCAACTCCCCAACTCTCCTGGAACACGGACCAGATCTGAGAAAGGATGCGTGGCATGGCGGGGTCACCATCGAACGTCGCGCGAATATAGGCGCGATGCCAGCGACCGGCGCTCGACTCGTCTTCTGTAGCCAACTCCCGGCGCAGAGCCTCGTCGAAGCTCTGCAACTGTTCTGTGAGGACACCTTCCACCAGCGCGGCTTTTGTCGGGAAGTGGTGCAGTAGCCCACCCTTACTGACTCCAGCGTCAGCCGCAACGGCATCCATCGAGAGCGAAGCAGCACCGTGATCCAATATGCGCTGAATCGAGGAATCAATGATCGCCTGTCGAGTTTTCTCAGGAGCCTTCTTTGTCACATTCGATACCTGCTTTCAAACCGTCTGAACAGACGGTTTGAATCTTACCGTCCACATAGACGGTATGCAAGATGTAGTGGGATCTGGCAGACACTCAGGCACAACTGACGCCCCATTGCTGTTGACGGGCAAGGCACCTGTCAGACGCAATGGGGCGTTATCGGCGTATGAAGTGACCTGATGAGTGCGGATTACTCGGATTCCCGGCGCTTCCACAATCCGTTCGACGGCACTCGCAGGGCGCGGTTGAACTTACTGGATGCATTCTCCCAGGCGATAATCTCGGTCAGCTCAACGATGGCGTCATCGTCAAACTGCTCGCGAACGCGGGCAAAGAGTTCGTCGTCGACATCGCGATCAGAGAAGGTCATGGCGTCGGCGTAGGCGAGGGCGACGCTGTCGCGTTCGTCGAAGAGGCCGCTGGCTTCCCAATCGTCGGTCAGTGCGTCAAGCTGGTCATCCGAGACACCAAGGTGGCTGCCGACGGCAGCGTTGATGTCCGTTCAGAACTCGCAACCATTGATTGATGCCACGCGGCGATTCAGGATCGCTGTCAGTCTCGCGTCGATCAAGCCCGACTCGGCAAGCGCGGCCCACATTCCTTTGGCCGCGCGATAGATCGGCTCGCGCCGGGCGTAGAGGACATGGCCACCGAACGGACGACCAGACTTACGCACCTGCTGCTCAATCGGGCGACGCAGGTCGTCGGGTAGCTGGGTGTAATCGGCTCCAGGGATACGGGTCATCGTAATGCCTCCCGCGTTTCGACACATCGTTGTGCCACTCACCGTGCAGGCTAGCACACCGTCACGCACCGTCGAGAGCCACTACAATCGCCCGGGGGAAGCCACTGCGGCACAAGTGAGGAGACGCGATCGTGAGCACGAGCTATGACGTCGTCGTTGTTGGCGCTGGGAACGCCGCTCTCTGCGCGGCGCTGGCGGCGCGCGAGCAGGGCGCGAGTGTCCTGGTCCTGGAGCGCGCTCCACACGCCGAGCGCGGCGGCAACAGCCGCTACACTGCCGGTGCGTTCCGGCTCGCCTTCAACGGCGTCGAAGACCTGTTGGAGGTCGTGCCCGAGCTGACCGAGCATGAGCGGGCAACGACCGATTTCGGCAGCTATACGGCTGACCAGTTCTTCGCCGACATGGCCCGCATCACCCAGTATCGCGCCGATCCCGACCTCGTCCCGATCCTGATCGACCAGAGCCGCGCCGCTGCCGTCTGGATGCGCACGCACGGTGTCCGCTTCTCGCCGAGCTACGGCCGACAGGCGTTCCGCATCGGCGAACGCTTCCGTTTCTGGGGTGGACTTGCAGTTGAGGTCACCGGTGGTGGCCCAGGGCTGATCGAGGCGCTGATGCAGGCGATTGAAGCCGAAGGCATTGAGATTCGCTATGAGTGTGGCGCGACCGACCTCATTGAAGCGGACGGCACGGTGCGCGGCGTCGTCGCTCGCCAGAACGGACGGCGCGAAGAGATCCGCGCCGAAGCGGTTGTGCTGGCCAGCGGCGGATTCGAGGCCAACGCCGAGTGGCGCACGCGCTACCTCGGTCCGGGCTGGGATCTGGCGAAAGTCCGCGGCACGCGCTTCAACACCGGCGATGGCATCCGCATGGCGCTGAATGTCGGTGCGATTCCCTGGGGCAACTGGTCTGGCTCGCACGCAGTTGCCTGGGATCGCAACGCGCCTGACTTCGGCGACCTGCGGGTCGGCGACAACTTCCAGAAGCACAGCTACCCGTTCGGCATCATGGTGAACGCCAACGGCGAGCGCTTCGTCGACGAGGGCGCTGACTTCCGCAACTACACCTACGCCAAGTATGGGCAGGTGGTATTGCAACAGCCCGGCCAGTTCGCCTGGCAGGTGTTCGACGCCAAGGTCACTCATCTTCTGCGCGATGAGTACCGCATTCGCGAGGTGACGAAGGTGCGCGCCGACACGCTCGAAGAGCTGGCCAGCAAGCTGGAGGACGTCAACGGCACACGCTTCCTGGAGGTGATTGAGGAGTACAACGCAGCCGTGCAGGACAACGTGCCGTTCGATCCGACGATGAAGGACGGACGCGGCACGACCGGTCTCGATGTGCCGAAGTCGAACTGGGCGAACCAGCTCGATACGCCGCCGTACGAAGCCTATGAGGTGACCTGTGGCATCACCTTCACCTTCGGCGGCCTGCGCATCGACCGCGAGGCGCGAGTGCTGGACACGGCTCTGCAACCGATCCCCGGCCTGTACGCGGCTGGGGAGCTGGTCGGCGGGCTGTTCTACTTCAACTACCCCGGCGGCACCGGTCTCACCTCAGGCTCTGTCTTCGGTCGGATTGCCGGGACGAGCGCCGGACGCCGGCTGTAAGGAGAGCGGCGGCGAGCCTCGCTTCGTGGCGGGATCGGCAGCAGGTGTTCGGTCGGCAGCCCGCCCCGAATCCTGTCATTTCGAGCAGCAGCGAGAAGTCTCCCACCCGTTTGAGGCAGTCGGGCTGGGAGGAGCGGATCCTTCACTGTGTTCAGGATGTCAGAGAAGAGGACGGGGCGCGGCGACGTTCGTCTGTATCGGGCCGAAGGAGATTTCTCGCGTGCGCGCTCGAAATGACAGAGAGCGAGGCCGGCTGCCAACCGGACGTTTCTTGCTATCCGCTGCCTTGATTCAGCGGGGCTACGACGCGTCCGAATCCGCTGATACGAGGCGGCGCAGGGTAGCAATATGCGCGGGTGTCGTACCGCAGCAGCCGCCAACAATCCGCGCGCCAAGCGCCAGCCAGTCGCTCACGTAGGCGGCGTAGCGTTGCGGGCCGATAGCGTCTTCCAACTCCCAGCGATCGGAGGCGACGGGCGGACCGAGGTTGCCGTACGCGCCGATTGGCAAAGTCGTGGACTGGGCAAGGTTGCGCAGCGCCGTCTCGACGTGTGGTGTCGGGATGCAGTTGACGAGCAGCCCATCCGGCCCGAGGGGCGCAAGCGCACTCGCTGCGTCGGCAAGCGACTCACCGGAGAGCAGATGACCATCTTCGCTGCAGACAAAGCTCACGAGCACCGGCAGGCCGGTGGACAGAGCGGCCTGCGCCGCCGCGTACGCCTCACGAATACAGTTCATCGTCTCGATCAGAATCAGGTCGACGCCAGCACCGGCTAGCCACGCAGCAAGCAGCCCGTGTTCCCGAGCCAGTGCCGCGTCGTCTGGCACCAGCCAGGGTGAGAAGCAATCCTCAACCGGCGAGATCGAGCCTGCTACCCAGACCGGGCGAGCCGCCGCGTCCGCCGCCTCTCGGGCCAGCGCGACGGCGCGGTGCGTCAGGTGTTCTGCCCGACCGGCAAGCCTAGCGCGCTCGACGGCACGCTCGTTCGTCCGGAATGTGTTGGCGGTGAGGATGTCCGCTCCGGATTCGACGTAGGCGGCGTGAATCTGCTGCACAGCATCCTGATGCAGCAGCAGCGCCTGGGCAGACCAGAGCGGCTCCGGCGTTGGAACACCGCGCCGCTCCAGCTCAGTGCCGAGCGCGCCGTCGACGATCAGCGCGTCCGGCTGGCGCAGTCGTTCGCGAAACGCCACGCTGCGCTCACTCGACTGGATGCCAGCGCCAGGCATCGCCATCAACCTCAATCCGACCGAGGCCGGGGAAGGGCGTGTGGTACGCCATCACCAGATGGCCGGACTCGGCAGCATAAGCGAGCAGCCGTCGCCGTGTGCGAACCGTCTGATCCGGGTCGCCGTCGAAACTGATGTACCAGTCAGGATAGCCGGGCTGAAATGCCAGGTGGAATGTGTCAGCCACGTGGAGCAGCTTGTCGTCACCATCACCGAAGACCAGCGCCATCATGCCTTCTGCATGGCCAGGAGCCGGGATCGTGCCAATGCCCGGAATGACGTCGTCACCGGGATTCATGCGCCGATAGCGATCGGCGAGTCCCAGAAGTTGGCGTTGCGCTACGTCGTTTGGCTCGGCTGTCAGACGTTGCCATTCTTGCTCACTCATGACGTAGGTAGCATTGGGGAAGGTTGGGTTGCCCGCTCTATCAGTGTTCCCGCCGATATGGTCGCCATGACCATGGGTCGAAATGACCAAATGAACGCCCGCCGGATCAATGCCCGCCGCTTCGAGGCCATCGACCATCGCACTACGAGCATTGTCGTCATTGGGGCCGTTACCAGTATCGACAACTACCATGGCATCACCGACTTGCGCGACGAGGATGTTCATCGCCATTTTCAGTGGTGTGCCGGACTCGGCGACCCAACGATCGACCGCTGCCCGGAGCTCTTCGGCGGGGGCATTGATAAAGGACGGGCCACCCCCTGGCGGAACCTCGCGCTCCAATTCACAGATCACTGTGTACTGTATGCCGCCGTGCTGGAACCGATGAAATCGCCCTGACATCAACCGCTCCTATCGTCGTTGCTCTAGCTGCCAGTCTCAGTTGGCCAGATCGGGATCTGCATCTTCGTCGCGCGGGCGTGGAGAACTGCGCGCTCATAGCCAGCATCGACATGGCGCAGCACGCCCATGCCAGGATCGTTCGTTAGCACGCGCTCCAATCGCTTCGCTGCCTCCGGTGTGCCGTCGGCGACGATCACCTGCCCGGCGTGGATCGACAGGCCGATCCCGACGCCGCCGCCGTGATGAACCGATACCCAGGTCGCGCCGGAAGCCGTGTTGACCAGCGCATTCAGGATCGGCCAGTCGGCAATCGCGTCCGATCCATCGCGCATCGCCTCTGTCTCGCGGTACGGCGAGGCGACCGAGCCGCTGTCGAGATGATCGCGCCCGATGACGATCGGTGCCTTGACTCGACCGCTGGCGACCAGCTCGTTGAACTTGAGCCCCGCCAGATGCCGCTCGCCATAGCCGAGCCAGCAGATGCGTGCCGGCAGTCCCTGAAACTCGACTTGCTCCTTCGCCATCCGCAGCCAGCGATGCAGATGCTCCTTCTCCGGGAACAGTTCCATCAGTGCGCGATCGGTCTCGTAGATGTCCTCGGGGTCGCCGGAGAGCGCCACCCAGCGGAACGGCCCCTGCCCCTCGCAGAAGAGCGGACGGATGTAGGCCGGGACGAAGCCCGGATAGTCGAACGCATTCTCGACACCGGCCAGAAACGCCTGACCACGCAGGTTGTTGCCGTAGTCGAAGACGATCGAGCCGGCCTGCTGAAAGTCCAGCATCGCCTGCACATGCGCACCCATCGCGGCCAGCGAGCGTTTGAAATAACCCTCGGGGTCCTGCGCGCGCAGCAGGCGGGCATCCTCCAGCGTCATCTCTGGGACGACGTAGCCGTCCAGCGCGTCGTGCGCCGAGGTCTGGTCGGTGACGACATCGGGGCGGAAACCGCGACGGACGAGCTCGGGGTGCGTCTCGGCGGCATTGCCGATCAGCGCGATCGACAGCGCCGCGCCGCTGGCTCGCGCCGCCTCGGCCAGCTCAAGCGCCTCATCGAGTGAGTCGGTCGCGCGATCGACGTAGCGCGTCTCCAACCGCCGCTGGACGCGGTGCGGATCGGCCTCGACGACGAGGCAGACTCCGTCGTTCATCGTCACTGATAATGGCTGGGCGCCACCCATCCCGCCGAGACCGGCGGTCAGCACGAGCTTGCCAGCCAGCGAGCCGCCGAAGTGCTGGCTAGCCAGCTCGCCGAACGTCTCGTAGGTGCCCTGCAAGATGCCCTGGGTACCGATGTAGATCCACGAGCCGGCCGTCATCTGGCCGTACATTGTCAGGCCCAGACCTTCCAGCCGCCAGAACTCCTCCCAGGTCGCCCACTTCGGAACGAGCAGCGAGTTGGCGATGAGGACGCGGGGCGCATCTTCGTGGGTGCGCAGGACGCCGACCGGCTTGCCGGACTGCACGAGCAGGGTCTCGTCGACTTCCAGATTGCGCAGGCAATCGACGATCGCGTCGAACGCCTCCCACGTCCGTGCGGCGCGGCCGGTGCCGCCGTAGACCACCAGATCCTCAGGGCGTTCGGCCACTTCAGGATCGAGGTTGTTCATCAGCATCCGCAGGGCGGCCTCCTGCGGCCAGCCCTTGCAGGACAGCTCCGTCCCACGCGGAGCGCGGATCGTACGTGGAGTCGCGTTCATGTCTCACTCCATCTCTATCAGTGCAGATTCGCCGTCGAGCGCGCGCGTTCGATATCCACAGGGGAATAGCGATAGGCACGGAAGACGCGGTTGACCGGCTTCACTCGCTCGGCGCTCACATCGTCGACATAAAACGGATTGATGTACTCCCAGACCACATCGCCTTCGGTCGTCACCTCGAACAATCGACCGAACGTGCCCTCGCAGATGAGCGTGTTACCGTTCGGCAGCCGTTCGGCGCTGGAGATCAGGGGACTGAAGAACTGAGAGACTTCCTCCTCCTGATAGCGCCAGACGATCTCCTTCGTCGCCGGGTCGACCTCGATGACGCGGGAGTAGGGCAGCAGGTGGTCGATGCGGTGGGTACCGTTGTCGAACAGCAGGATGTTGCCGTTCTCGAGCAGGACCGGCGCGTGTTGCTGGGCTACGGTCGGCGACGAGATCTTCCAGATCAGCTCGCCGGAAGAGCGGTCCAGGATCGCCACCTGCGAGAGATTGCGGAACGACAGCAACAGTTTGCCGTCCGGCAGCTCGCTGACCGAGTTGCAGTGTGTCCAGGCAGCGCGTGTGTTCTGAATCACTGAAATCGGATCTTCGATCGGATCGAGATGTTCCCAGGAGCGCCACTCCCAGACGATATCGCCATCGCGCGTCATCTCGACCAGGTAGTCGGCGTGCATCTGTCCCTCGAACTCGGAGCCGGGCGTCCCGCCCTGCACAGCGGCGGCGATCTCCGGATCGAGCGGCGCGATGCAGATGAGTAGCACGTTACCGTTGCGCAGCTGGATGCCGTCGTGGTGGTGGTCGGGATGATTGACCTCCCAGAGGATGCGACCGTCCCAGGTCATCTCCAGAATCGAGCCTGCCTTCCAGGCGGCCTGCGCGATGAACCGACCGGGCGTCTCCGTCGTCTTGCCGTTGTAGAGCAGGGTGCCGCGCTCAGTCAGCCGACCATACAGACCGGGTGGATACGGTACTTGCCAGCGATGGACGATCTCACCGGCCATGTCGATGAGATAGACCTCGTTGCCGCCCGCCATCGGCGTGAAGATCGTGTAGCCGTCGAAAGCGTGTTCGCGATCCCAGGCGCGGAGGCCCGTGCCAGATCGCTTCTGACGCAATTGCTCAATAGTCGCCATCGCGCCTCCATTCTCGCGAGCGTGTCGCTGTCGCGATCGTGTCCCGGTTCAGGGGATATCCTGCCGACGATAGATATCGATATAGCAGAGCAACTGGTAGCCCAACGACGTGTACAACGGTCGACCCTGATTGTTCGAAGCCAGCACCGTCCAGCGCGCGCCGTTGTTGGCGGCCAGGCGGTGCAGACCGCGCATCAGCCAGCGACCGTAGCCGAGCCGCCGGTAGCGCGCGAGCGTGTGGACATATTCGATCACTGCGGTGTCACCGTCGGAAATCACGATCGCCGATGCGACCGGCACATCATCAACCACCAGTGCATAGCAGCCGATCTGCGTGTCATTCAGGTATTCGGGAAGCACCCGCCCGTCCTCACGCAGCACGGCCAGGCGATCGACTTCAGCTTCAGTCGTCAGGCGCACGATCTGGTCGTCTGGCCGCCCGCCAGCAGTACTGACATCGAGGCGCATCAGGTAGTTCCGCGCGATGTGCGCATAACCAGCTTGCAGGTATTCGACAGACGGGCTGTCGGCGCTCGTGTGGAATGCAATGAATGCGTCGCGCCACTCCGGGTGCGCTGCGAGAGCCGCCAGCACGTCGGCCGGATCGGTATCACCAACCTCCAGCTCGTGCCAGACGCCAGCCTTCGGGCGCCCATAGGTGATGTGCTTCAGATCGCCGACCTGCTCAATCGTGAAACCGGGGACGACAGCTTCCAGCCGCAGATATGCGGCCGTGTACACAGCATCTGCCCGTCGCACATCCTGCTGGTGAAGATCATCAGTGGTCAGGGGGCTCTCCCGTCGATCACGTGCTGTATATGGATGTGATTCTCCAGTGACTTGGTATATCGTAGTCCGTCTTCGGCAATCCTGCATGTCGAGCCGACGAACTGTTTGACCGTCGTCGCGCCGTTGCCTATGCTGTCAAGGCAGAGTGGACCTGACGATGTGGGGAGCAGGGGAGAGCGTGGCAATAGACCTGCGCGAATTCTCAACGCTGACATTTGACTGTTACGGCACATTGATTGACTGGGAGACCGGCATCCTCAACGCCCTGCGCCCGTTGCTGCGCGCGCACGGGCAGGAGCTGACCGACGACCAGGTTCTTGAGCAGTTCGGCGAAATCGAAGCAGCGATCGAAGCGGGGCCGTACAAGGCCTATCGCGATGTCCTGGCCGAGGTCGCCGACGGCTTCGGCAAGCGCCTCGGCTTCGTACCGACCGCTGCCGAGCGGGCGACATTCGGTGCCTCGGTTGCCAACTGGCCGGCGTTCCCCGATAGCACCGAGGGACTTCGCGTTCTCAAGCAGCACTACCAGCTCGTCATCCTCTCCAACGTCGACGATGACCTGTTTGCTGCATCAGCCAAACGACTCGGTGTGCCGTTCGATGAAGTTGTCACGGCTCAGCAGGTTGGCAGCTACAAGCCAAACCTGAACAACTTCCAAGTCCTGTTCGAGCGCCTCGACACGCCACAGGAGAAGATCCTGCACGTCGCCCAGAGCCTCTTTCACGACATCGCCCCGGCCAACGCCCTGGGCCTGACGACTGTTTGGGTCAATCGTCGGCACGATCGCGATGGCTATGGCGCAACGCCGCCGCAGGAGGCGACTCCGAATCTGGAAGTGCCGAATCTCCGAACGCTGGCGACGTTGGTCGAAGCGGCCTTCGGCGACTACAGCGAATAGCGATGACCAACCAACCAGAGCGATCGTTCACGATTCGACCGTTGACGACGGCGGACGTGTCGGCAGCGCGCGACCTGATGATCCGCATCTTCGAGCAGGACTTCGGCTATGGCTACCGTCCCGAATTCCACGGCGATGTCGATCAGATGCAGGCGACCTACATCGATAACCCACGCAACGCGCTGTTCGTTGCCGTCGACGACGCAAGTGGCGCAATCGCGGCGAGCGCCGGTGTGCGCTCCGGTGGACTGAAGCCCGAGTTCAACCACGCCTGGCTCGTCGAGCGCTACGACCCGGAGCGGTCCGCCCAGATCGTCCGCGTCTATGTCGACCGCGCCTATCGCCGCAACGGTCTGGCGCGGCGCCTCGTCGATGAGGCCGTGCGCTTCGTCGCTGGCGAGGACAGCTACGATGTGTTGATCCTGCACACTGATCCGCGCTCCCCGGGTGCAGAGGCATTCTGGCGGGCGATGCCGACTCGGCTCATTCTGGATGATCGCGACGGACCATCCGAGTCGCTGCACTTCGAAATGGATATACCAGGTCGCACGACCCGTACATAAGAGGAGAAACCCAAGATGCCCGATCACCAGAACCTCGATGTCGACACACTGCTGATCCACGGCGGCCCCGGCCCCGACCCGGCAACCGGCGCAGTGACGCCGCCGATTCACCCCACCTCGACGTTCGTCCGTGAGCGCATCAACGACGACGCCAGGTACCGCTACTCGCGCGGATCCAACCCAACGCGCGATGCGCTGGAAGGTCTGCTGGCGAAGATCGAGCACGGCGTTGAGGCGGCGGCATTCGCCTCCGGCATGGCGGCGGTGAACGCGGCGATGCAGCTACTCTCCAGTGGCGACCACGCCATCGTCGGCTTCGACTGCTACCTGACGACCTACGACATCTTCACCAACGACCTGCCGCGCTACGGCATCGAGACGACCATCGTCGACCTGACCGACATCGAAGCAGTACAGGCGGCTGTGCGCCCGAACACGCGCATGATCTACATCGAAAGCCCGACGAACCCGCTGCTCGACATCGTTGACCTCACCGCGATGGCCGAGATTGGCCGAGCGGCTGGTGCGATTACCGTCGTCGACAACACGTTTGCTTCGCCCTACTGCCAGAATCCGATTGACTTCGGCATCGACCTCGTCGTCCACTCGACGACCAAGTACCTCGGCGGCCATAGCGACCTGCTGGGCGGCGCGGTCATCTCGCGCACGCCGGAACTGGCGGCGGAGATCCGCGAGCGGCAGTACAACCTCGGCGCGGTACCGAGCGCCTTCGACTGTTGGCTGCTCATTCGCGGCATCCGTACGCTCGGCGTCCGCATGCGCCAGCACATGACCAACGCTCAGGCCATCGCCGAGTGGCTCGAAGGCCGTCCCGGCGTCACCCGCGTGATCTATCCGGGCCTGCCCAGCCATCCCGGCCACGAGCTCGCCTCGCACCAGATGTCGACCGGCTATAGCGGCATGGTGTCGTTCGAGGTCGAGGGCGGCTCGGAAGCGGCGCGGCGCGTGTCGGAGCGCACGAAGCTGTTCCTGCTCGCAACCAGCCTGGGCGGCATCGAGTCGCTCATCTTCCCGCCGACCGCGTGGCTGGAGTCTGCGCCGGAACTGATGGCCGAGATCCCCGGCTCACCGTGGGCGCAGCACCCGGGCATGATCCGGCTCTCGGTCGGTATCGAATCGACCCGCGACCTGATCGCCGATCTTGAGCAGGCGCTGGAATCACTGAACGAATAGGATCAGACGGTCAGGCAAACGCGCCAACCCGACCTTCGGCGGCATCCAGCAATCGACCGTCGCGGATCATGTCGGTGATGGCCGCTAGCTCCGGCGCGAGGAAGCGATCCGGCCCGGGTCCGGGGACCTCCGACCGGAGCATATCGAGCACGGCTCGCGAGCCAGCGCCAGGTTGCAGCGGATCGCGCAGGTCGATCGCGAGCCCGGACGCCATCGCTTCGACGGCGAGGACGCGGCTCAAGTTCGTCAGCACCTGCCGCAGGTTGCGGGCCGAGGCCCAGCCGAGCGAAACATGATCTTCCTGCCCGGCCGATGTCGACATCGAGTCGGTGCTAGCCGGATGCGACAGCCGCCGGTTCTCAGCAACGATCGACGCCGCCGTGTACTGCGCGATCATCAGGCCGGAATTGACTCCCGCATCAGTCGAGAGGAACGCTGGCAACCCGCGCGACCGCGTCGCGTCGAGCATGCGGTCGACGCGCTGTTGCGAGATCGCGCCAACCTCGCAGGCGGCGATGGTCAGGAAGTCGCAAGCGAAGGCAAGCGGCTCGCCGTGGAAATTGCCGACCGACTCGACGCGTCCATCCGGCAGGATCACCGGATTGTCGACCGCCGACGCCAGTTCGCGCTCGGCGACAACGGTCACGTAGTCGAGCGTGTCACGCGCCGCACCGATCACCTGCGGATGACAGCGCAGCGAGTAGGCGTCCTGGACGCCGTGGGTAACGTCGTCGTGAGCGGCGACAAGCGGCGACGCGGCCAGCATCTTGCGCAGGTTCTCGGCACTCTTCGCCTGACCGGGGTGGGGGCGTAGCGCCTGGAGATCGGCGGCGAATGGGCGGTCGGTACCGAGCAGGCCCTCGACCGTCATCGCGGCAATCGCGTCGGCAGTGCGGAAGAGCCGTTCGGCATCAACAATCGCCATCGCCAGCATCCCGAGCATGCCATCGGTGCTGTTGATGAGCGCCAGTCCCTCTTTGGCTTCCAGTGTGATCGGCTCGATTCCGGCAGCCGCCAGTGCCGGAGCAGCCGGTAGTGGCGCGCCATGCTCGTCAACGACCCAGCCATCACCGATCAGGAGCAGCGAAGCGTGGGAGAGCGGTGCGAGATCGCCGCTTGCACCTAACGAGCCGAATACAGGAATGTAGGGCGTGATGTCGGCGTTCAGCAGCTTCACGAACTGCTCAGCGACGATCGGTCGCGCGCCGGAGTAACCTTTCGCAAGCGTCGCGACGCGCAGCAGGATGAGCGCCCGCGCCACTTCCGGCTCAATCGCCGGACCCATCCCTGCTGCATGCGACCGCAGGATGGCGTGCTGCATCTCGGCTCGCGCATCCGCTGGGATCAGCACACGCGCCAACCCACCGAAGCCCGTTGTCACCCCATAGACCGGACGGTCACTTGCGGCGGCAGCATCAATGTACGCGCGAGTGTGGCGCATCTTCTGAACGGCATCTTCGCCAAGCTCAACGCGCGCCCCGTCCCGGGCAACCGCAATGACATCAGCAATCGTCAGATCGCCGCCATCGACCAGCACAACCCTCTGATCAGCCATTCCGCATCTCCGATCCCACCACCACGACCTAATGTTGGCGAGTCTAGCATGTGCGCCGTTATCCCCATGTCCACACCAAAGCCAGCACTACCAGCCACGGTGCCGCGACGCAGCAGGCAATGATCGTCATCCCGACTGGGAGCGGCAGCCATAACACGCGGGGGGCGATGGCGCGCGCCAGCCAGCGGTAGTAGATAAGCGTCAGCGGCACAATGGCACAGGCAACGAGGGCTGCGGCAATCGCGTGCCACACGCCCTCCTCCTCTCGCTCTCGCGCGCAACCTGCGGGCCTGGCGCGTGGCGATTAGCTTCGCGACCGGAATTCGGCGATGATCGCGTCGGCGAGCTCGCTGGTTGTCGCGCGACCGCCCAGGTCTGGTGTCAGCGATTCGCTGCGCGCCAGCACCTCTTCGATGCTGTCGAGCAACGCCGAGCCGAGCTCTTCGCGGCCGAGGTGATCGAGGAGCATCTTGGCTGTCCAGATCTGGCCGATCGGGTTGGCGATGCCGCGACCGGCGATGTCCGGTGCTGAACCGTGGACCGGCTCGAACATCGACGGGAAGCGCCGCTCCGGGTTGAGGTTGGCAGCCGGTGCCATGCCGATGCCGCCCATCACCGCAGCAGCCAGGTCGGACAGGATGTCGCCGAACAGGTTCGAGCCAACAACGACATCGAACGAGTCCGGGCGGGTGACGAAGAACGCTGACAGGGCGTCGATGTGGTACTGGTCGGTCGTGACATCGGGGTATTCGGCACCGACCGCTGCGACCACCTCATCCCAGTACGGCATCGTGATGTTGATGCCGTTGGACTTCGTCGCCGAGGTCAGGTGGCCGCGCCGCGAGCGGGCCTGCTCGTAGGCGTAGCGCACAACACGCTCGACGCCCATGCGGGTGAAGACGGTGTTCTGGATCGCCATTTCGGCAGGTGTGCCACCGTGCAGCCGTCCGCCCATGCTGGAGTACTCGCCCTCCGAGTTCTCACGGACGACGACGAGGTCGATGGTACCGGGCTCGCGCAAGGGAGAGCGCACGCCGCGCAACAGGCGGGCCGGGCGCAGATTGACATACTGCTGGAACGTCCGCCGAATCGGGATCAGCAAGCCCCAGAGCGAGACGTGATCCGGCACGCCGGGATAGCCGACTGCGCCGAGGAAAATCGTCTCGAAGCTGCTGAGCGTGTCGAGGCCATCGGCCGGCATCATCTCGCCGTTGCGTGCGTAATATTCGCAACTCCAGGGAAACTCGGTGAAGTCGAACTCCAGCCCACCGTCGATCTCGGCGGCGGCCCGCAGCACGCGCAATCCCTCTGACACGACCTCCGGCCCGATCCCATCGCCGGGGATCACCGCACAGCTCACCCGATCCATCGTCCACCCCTCTCCTGCCATCATCAGCCTCGTTGTATGCCCGGCTCACTATATCGCGGAAGAGCCGCCTTTCTGGTTCCAGACGGGCGGCTCTCGGTCAGGCTGAGATGTGTTTTGCAGAGTTAGCGACTGAGCAGGCGGTAGCGGCGAACGCCGAGCGGGCCGAAGACAGCGATGATTGCGACGATCCAGATCAGCGTCAGCAACACCGGATGCTCGGCCGGAAATCCACCGGCGGCGAACGGGTTCGGGTTGCCCCACAGGTCGCGGACCGACGCCGTCAGCGCACTGACCGGGTTCCACTCCGCGACAGGGCGCAGCCAGGACGGCAGCGTCTGCGGCGGGACGAAGACGTTCGAGATGAAGGTCATCGGGAAGATGAAGATGAAGCCGACCTGCTGGGCCGACTCGACGGTGCGCAACGACAGACCGAGGACGATACCGACCCACGACATGGCGAAGGCGAACGCCAGCAGCAGCGCCACGCCGGCAAAGAAGCTCGGCACATCGGTGTGGACGGTCCAGCCGACCGCCAGGCCGGAGAGCATCAGCACGATCAGCGTGCCGGCGTTGTAGACCAGATCGAACAACGCCCGGCCACTGAGCACAGCAGAGCGCGCCATTGGCAGCGAGCGGAAGCGATCGAGGATGCCCTTGCTGATGTCATCGGTCATGCCGATCGCCGTCATCGAGGCAGCGAAGACGGCGGTCTGCGCGAAGATGCCGGGCATCAGGAATTCGCGGTACGAGCCGCCGCCGGGCAGCGGAATCGCACCGCCGAACACGAAGGCAAACAGCGCGACGAAGACGATGTTCTGGATGATGGCGAAGATCGCCAACTCCGGGATGCGCGGCACGCGCTTCAGATTGCGCCAGGCGATGATCAGGCCATCGCTGATCGCCTGCTGCGGACCGCCCGTCCGCGACGGATAGCTCGATGTGCTCATGCGCTCCTCCGTGCCTGCTGCTCGCCGCCCGCGTCGTCCTCGGTTGCATGGCCGGTCAGCGTGAGGAAGACGTCGTCCAGCGTCGGTCGGCGCAGGCCGATGTCGTCGATCTGCACTCCGACTTCGTCCAGCTCGCGAAGCACCTGCGCGAGGCGCTGGGCACCGCCATGTGCTGCGACGGTGATCCGCCGTGTGTGCTGGTCGATCGAGTGATCGCCATCGCCGTTGCGAGTAAGGACGTCCACGGCGCTGGGAATATCGCTCGCGTCGCGGACGACAACCTCGATGCGCTCGCCGCCGATCTGCGCTTTGAGCTGGTCTGCCGTGCCACGGGCGATGATCCGACCGTGGTCGACGACGGCGATGCTGTTGGCCAGCGCGTCAGCTTCCTCCAGATACTGCGTCGTCAGCAGGATCGTCGTGCCCTCACGAACCCGGTCACGAATGACGTCCCACAGGTCGAGGCGACTGCGCGGGTCGAGGCCGGTCGTCGGTTCGTCGAGGAAGAGCAGGCGCGGCCTGCCGGTAAGCGCGCTAGCCAGGTCGAGCCGACGCCGCATGCCACCGGAGTAGGTCTTGATCGTGCGGTCGGCAGCATCAACCAGATCGAACTGCGCCAACAGCTCATCGGCGCGGCGCTTCGCGTCAGCCTTCGAGAGCTGGTAGAGCCTGCCGAACAGGTAGAGGTTCTCGCGGCCAGTCAGGTTCTCATCGACCGCCGCGTACTGCCCGGACAACCCGATGACCGAGCGCAACTGCTGGGCATCCCGGACAACGTCAAAACCGGCGACGGTTGCCCGACCACCGTCGGGACGCAGGAGCGTCGTCAGAATGCGGACAGTCGTCGTCTTGCTGGCACCATTCGGGCCGAGCAGTCCGATGACCGAACCGGTCGGCACGGTCAGGTCCAGACCGTTCAGCGCCAGCACTTCGGACTTGCCAAGACGATACTTCTTGACCAGCCCTTCCGCCGTAATGACGTTGTCCTTGCGCTCATCAATCGTCACCGACGAGCGAATCTCATGACGGACAACCTGTTCGGGGATCGTACTTGAAAGTGTCACCTGTCAGGTCCTTGTAGATGTCGCAGCGTGCCAAGCACTTGCCACGATAACCGGGGTGAATCCTTCGGCATTTGCTCGTCGGGTGCCGCTCCTCACGCTTGAAGTGACACGGCCACCGAGGAGTTGGCCGCGTACGTACGAGATATTCCGAGTGATGATAGAACGCCCGTGCTAGTGTGTCAACGAGACACGGTACAGGTTTCGGGCCGTCCTTTTTGACAGATCCCGTGTCTCGTGTCACGATCTTTCTAAGCGCTACGGGTAGTGCGGGATACGCCTCGCCGTCGCCAGAATCGATATCTCTGGTTGAAGCCTCGCGTCAGAGTCAGATACATGCCATCAATCCTTGCCACCCACACTCATATTCGCTATGGCTTGATGCTCATTGGCATCGTCCTGCTTGGTACGTTCGTCAGCGTTTCGAGTGTTGCAACTCACACAATGAAATCACCAGACTCGAGCGAGGTCATCGTTCAGGTCCTTGCTCAAGACGGTCACGAGTACCCTGAAAGCGTCGCTACTGTGAATGGCAGGCAAATCTCAGGGAAGTCGCTCGCGCAACGTGTATATGCACTTACGGTAAGTCCATCAGCGATGGATTGGAGTACGAAACCGCAGGCATCAGATAGCGTCGAGAAACAGGCACTAGCTCAGCTCATTCAAGAACAAGTCATTCTTTCTGCGGCGGAAGATCTGGGACTCGCGGCGACGACAGACGAGGCAGTCGCGTTTGCAAAGACGCAGCAACAGATGTTCCTCACATCTGATGACCCGGGGGCGAAGGAAGTTTATGCTGCCGCAGCAGCTCAGCTCGGAGTTTCTCCCGAGGAATTCGCCGATCAACCGGAGGCGGTTGAGGTGTATCGAACCGCGCTCACTCGGTCACATGTGTACGCGTGGATTACGAACAATCTTCCGGAAGATCAGCGCAACGATCCTGTCGCGTTTCAACAGGCACTCGATGCGTTCATCGCGCAACATACCGAGAATGTGACGATCCTGCTCGGCTGATGACATTTCCTCGACTCCCATTTGGCTTTGATGCTCTGTTCGACATGACGTGCTCCGTGCGTTAACACGGGGAAGGACGTGTAATCAATACTGACAACTAATCCCTGCATCTTGCATGCCGAACAGGCTTACATATTTCAATAGACCGTACTTTTGGGAGCAGCAGCCACCCCGCTCCCTGTCATCTTGAGGTCGCAACCGAAAGATCTCCCACCCGTTTGACTCAGTCCAACGCAAGGGAGATCTCTCACTGCCGGGTGCCCCCTGGGCGGCAGATGACAGGACAAGGTGTTGGCTGCCGGATCGGACTGCTCGCCATTGCTGGCATTGCCGACTCGCTGGACTGGTAACCTCCATGTTCCCCTGTCATCTTGAGGTCGCAACCGAAGATCTCCCGAGCTTGACACCCGGACTACCCGTAGCCGCGCCCCTGCCTCTGCCATTCGTGGCACAGCGAGCCCTCCGGTGAAGAATCCATCCCTGTCCGACCAGCATCCAACAGGTGGAGGATCTTTCGGTTGCGACCTCAAGATGACAGGACACGGTGGTGGCTGTGGGGCCGGACTGCTCGCCATTGCTGAAGGCAGTCGACCCGCTGGCTCGGCAGCCAACCCTTTCTCCTGTCATCTGCCGCCCAGGGGGCACCCGGCAGTGAGAGATCTCCCACCCGTTCGGCCCAGTCCAACGGAGGGGAGATTTCGGGCGTGCGTGCTCGCATGGTCAACGCGGTGGAGGAACTGATGCCAAAGGGGTGCGTGCCAAACGGGCGTATGCGATACGTCCCTACCTGGGCGGCAACATCCCGCCTCAATCCGCCGCTTGTGGTTCCTCGTGGGCGAACTGGGTGCGGTAGAGCTCGGAGTAGCGGCCGGAGTGGGCGAGCAGGTCGACGTGGGAGCCGCGCTCGACGATGCGGCCATGCTCGATGACGAGGATGAGGTCGGCGGCGCGGACAGTCGAGAGACGGTGGGCGATGACGAGGACCGTGCGACCCTCCAGCGCCTCGTTCAGCGCGGCCGAAACCGCGACTTCCGAGGTCGAGTCGAGGTGCGCAGTCGCCTCATCGAGGATGACGACGCGCGGATGGGCCAGCAGTAAGCGAGCAATTGTCAGTCGCTGGCGCTCGCCGCCGGACAGCCGGTAGCCACGCTCACCGACGATCGTGTCCAGTCCATCCGGCAGTGCCGAGATGATGTCTGCCAGCCGAGAGCGCCGCAGGGCATCCCAGAGCTCGTCGTCGGCCGCGTCCGGTCGAGCCAGCGTCAGGTTGTCGCGGATCGACTCGTGGAACAGGTGGCCGTCTTGTGTCACCATGCCGAGGGTGGCGCGGATCGAGGCCAGCGACAGGTCGCGGACATCGACGCCGCCCAGCCGGATCGCGCCGGAATCAACGTCGTAGAGCCGCGGGACAAGCTGCGCGATCGTCGACTTGCCTGCGCCGGACGAGCCGACGAGCGCGACCATCTCACCCGGCTCGGCACGGAAGGAGATGTCGTGCAGCACCTCGATGCCGCCACGTGTGTCGAGGACAGCGACCTCTTCCAGCGAAGCCAGCGACACCTTGTCGGCGGCGGGGTAGCTGAACGAGACGTGGTCGAACTCGATCGACACCGGACCCAGCGGGACCTCGCGCGCATCCGGCTTCTCAGCAATCAACGGCGGCAGGTCGAGCACCTCGAAGACGCGCTCGAAGCTGACCATCGCGCCCATGACCTCAACGCGCGCACCGGCCAGTGACGTGAGCGGGGCGTAGAGGCGGGTTAGCAGCAGAGCGAGCGCGACGACCGAGCCGGCCTCAAGCTGGCCACGGATCGCATAAAAGCCGCCGAGGCCGTAGACGAGCGCCAGCGCCAGTGCCGACACGAGCGTCAGCGCCGTGACGAAGACCGCCTGCAGCATTGTCGCGCGAACGCCAATGTCGCGAACACGCGCCGCACGGCGGGCGAATTCAGCCGACTCTTCATCCGGCCGACCGTAAAGCTTGACCAGCGTCGCGCCTGGTGCGGAGAAGCGCTCGGTCATGCGGGTGCTCATGGCCGCGTTGTAGTCAGCCGCCTCGCGCCGCAACGCCGCCAGCCTCCGACCGATGCGCCGCGATGGCAGAACAAAGATGGGCAACAATGCCAACGCCAGTGCGGTAATCTGCCAGGAGATGCTGAGCATGACGGCGAGGGTCAGCAGGAGCATGACGATGTTGCTGACGACGCCGGAGAGTGTGTCGCTGAACGCACGCTGGGCACCCATGACATCGCTGTTCAGGCGTGAGACGAGCGCGCCGGTGCGGGTGCGGGTGAAGAACGCGACCGGCATGCGCTGAACGTGATCGAAGACTGCCGTTCGCAAGTCGAGGATCAAACCCTCACCGATGTTTGACGACAGCCAGCGGTTGAGGATCCCGAGACCCGCCTCAAGGATGGCGATGGCCGCGATCAGTGCAGCTAGCCGGATAACGGAGCGCGACGACTCCCCTGACACGATCGCGTCGACGACCCGACCGGCCAGCACCGGCGTGGCAACCGCGAGCGCCGCCATGATGATGCTGACGATCAGGAAACCGACGATCAGACGTCGGCGAGGACGGGCAAACCCGCCGATGCGGCGGAGTGTCTCCATCGAGAATGGCCGCTCGTTCGCTCGATCATTCCCGGAGCTGCGCATCGAGCGCCAGGCGGCAGATTGCATACTCATTGCACGTCATCCTGTCTCGCGCATATCCGTTGCGCGCTGACTGGTGCAACATCGTGACCGCCGACGTTGTTCCTTATAAGAACAAGACGGGTGCAACTACCCCCAGAGCGTAGCCAGGACAGACGGATCGATATTTCCACCGCTGATGATGATACCGACATTCCGCGCGTCGTCGGGCAACAGTCCGGACATAGCCGCAGCAACTGCCACGGCACCGCTCGGCTCGATCACAATCTTCATGCGCGTGATCACAAAGCGCAGCGCGTCAAGCACCTGCTCGTCACTGACGATCAGGACGTCCTCAAGCAATGCCTGCATGACCGGGAAGGTGAGCTCGCCCGGTGTTTGCGAGCGCGTGCCGTCGGCGATCGTCTCGGGCGGCGGGACGGTCACGCGCTCGCCCTTTGCCAGCGACAGCTTCGTGTCGTCGGCACCCTCTGCCTCGACGCCGAAGATGCGGACCGACGGGCGGAAGCCCTTGGCGGCAACCGCGCAACCGGCGATCAGCCCACCGCCACCGATCGGTACAACGAGCGTGTCGATCTCCGGCGCGGTCTGCAGCAGCTCGAGTGCGGCGGTGCCCTGCCCGGCCATGATGAATGCGTTGTCGTACGGCGGGATGACGACCATGCCGCGCTCAGCAGCGACAACATGCTGGTAGTCTGCGCCGTCCAGCTTGTGACGGTCGAAGAAGACGACCTCGGCACCATAGCCGCGAGTCGCATCGACCTTGACATGCGGCGCGTCGTCCGGCATGACAATCACTGCTGGAACGCCAAGCAGGCGGGCGGAAAGCGCCACTCCTTGCGCGTGGTTACCACTGCTGAATGCGACCACGCCGCGCTTTCGGGCATCGTCATCCAGGCGGCTGATGGCGTTGTATGCGCCGCGAAACTTGAACGCACCGGCGCGCTGGAAATTCTCGCATTTCAGATAGATGTTCCGGCCGGTCATCTCATTCAGCGTCCGGCTCTGCAGCACCGGCGTCGGATTAGCAATACCGCGCAAGCGTTCGGCGGCGTTCTGCACGTCATCAAATGAGATCACCAGACTCTCGGTCGACACCAGCCCCACCCCACTCCGTCCATCAGTGTCCGCAGCACGATTCGCCACGTGGTCAAGCATACAGCGAGCACGATCGAGTATCGCCGTGCCTGTGTGCGTTCAGCCGATTGACATTGCGTAACAGCACGACTGGCGGGGACACGATACGTTCATTCATCCCGGAGAATGTCGATGTTCTGATCGTTGGCGGGCGAGACTCGGGTGCCAGCCTGGCTTCATTGCGCGGGATGCTCGCGTCACCCGGCAGTTGTCGCATAAAGCACATCGCAGCCAATGCGCTCATTCACGCTGTTCGGGACGTGGGCGACGAACACCGGCACCTGCTCGTACTGCCAGGCTGAATCAACAACAGGACACCGCCGACCACGACTGTGGCCGGCGGTGTCGATGACCTGCGATTGCTTCAAAACCTAGCCGTCGCGGCGCCAGTTCTGGATGTCCCAGTACGGGCCGGTCCAGGAGGTCGGGTTGTAGTCCGTCAGGTCGGCCGCAGCGGCGGTCAGGCCCTGCGGGATAACCATCGGGATCTCGACGACGTCGTTCACCGAGATGTCGTTCATCTGGATGAACAGTTCGTCCTGCGTATCAGGATCCATCTCCGTCTTCGCCTGCTCGTGCAACGCGTCGTACTCCGGGTTGGAGTAGCGCGTCACGTTCAGCCCGCCCCAGCTGTTCGACTTCTGAGCGATACCGGACGTCGCGTACCGCCGCATGTAGCCGATCGGGTAGAGGCTATCTGGCGCGTAGGTGAAGATCTCGAGGTCGGCGTAGAACTTGGTGTAGGTATCCGGATTGCCGGCATCAGCCGAGAAGAAGACAGCGGCGTCAACCGACTTCAACTCAACCTCGAAGCCAACCTGCTCCAGGTATTGCTTGACGACTTCCTGCGCCTTCTGCCGCGTCGAGCTGACCGACGTCTGGAACAGCAGCTTGTATCCGGCTGCTTCCGGGAAAGCGCTCAGCAGCTCCTTGGCCTTGTCCGTGTTGAACTCCCAGCTCGTGTTCGGAGAGTTGAAGCGCGGCGGAGCAACCAGGTTGTTCGACGTCGGCACGGCACCGTTGCCGTAGACCTCGCTGGCGATCACATCACGCGGGACGCAAAGGGCGATCGCCTGGCGCGCCTCAAGGTGCTGGAACAGCGGATGGTGGGTGCCGGGCTCGGCGCGAGCGCCGTCGACCTCGGTGTTCGGGTCGGCGAACTGAACGACGATCTTGTCGCCGGTGATGGCGGAGACTTTGGTCAGCTTCCCGGCGGTCTCCTTCTCCAGCTCGGCGATGACCTTCGGGTCGCCACCGGCACCCCATGCCCAGTCAGCCTCACCGGTCTGCATGACGGCGCGAGTCGACGACAGCGCGTCGCCGCCGCCCTTCAGCTCAACAGTGTCGAAGAACGGCTTGCCGGCCTCCCAGTAACCGTCGTAGCGATCGTAGAGCACGACGTCACCCGGACGAAACTCGGTGACAGTGAATGGTCCCGTGCCGACCGGGCTGAGATTCGCCGGGGCATTGCGCGATTCAGTCCCCATGAAGTCTCGGAACACGTGCTCCGGGATGATCATGCCGTTGCGGCCAGTGAAGATTTCGAATCCGGCCGGGTTTGGATCGGCGAACGTGATCACGACCGTGTAATCGTCCGGAGTATCAATCGAAGCAATCGGTGCGAACACTGCGGACGTCACCGATGCGGTATCGGGATCGGTTGAGTATTCCCAGGTGAACTTCACGTCCTTGGACGTAAACGGCGTACCATCGTGCCAGGTAACACCTTCTCGGAGCTTCCAGGTCACCGATAGCCCGTCGTCGGTGACACCACCATTCGCCAGGGTCGGAAACTCAGTGGCGAGAACCGGCACCGGCTCACCTTCACGGGTGAAGTCGGCCAGCGGCTGGTAGGCGATGCGCGAAGCATCGTAGTCCTTATAGCCGGTTGCCAGATGCGGATTGAGCATCGTCGGGGCTTGCCACTGCAGAATGCGCAGCTGTCCGCCGCCGCCTGCTTCGGCGGCCGGCTCGGCGGGCTCAGTTGGCTCCTCGGGCTCGGCCGTTGGCGATGCCTCTTCGGTGTCAGTCTCGGTTTCCTCTGCCTCCTCAGCCGTGGCAGTTGGCTCAGCCTCGGTGGCGGGTGGCTCGGTCGCCGACGGGGCGGTGGTTGCCTCGCCACTCGAAGAATCAGAGCTGTCGTCGTCGTCATCGCCACCGCAGGCGGCCAGCAGCGTGGCAATGACCGGCGCACTCAACCCGAGCGCCGCACCGCGACGCAGCAAGCTGCGCCGACTGAGACGCCCGGCGCGAATCTCGCTCCAGAGATCCTCAACCGAATCGGACGCGGGAGTAACTCGAACCATCGGGAGACTCCTTCCCCTCACCATCCAGCCAGGCCGCCCTGCCCCGACGGGCCTATCCGCCGCGGGCAAGATCCGGCAAATGCCGGTCGGCTGCCTGATTCCGCGCCCGCCCTTGCCCCGGGTCGGTACACGAAATCGACCAGCGCCGACGCTGGTCACGGCAGAATTGATTCCCGCATGTGGTGTGAGTGGTATGCCGTTACGGCAGCCGCTGCCGACCTGAGCACCATTCACACGTACCAACAACCTGCATACACAGATGTCGAATGGGAATTGTTCAACCGGCGACGATGAACAGCAGGGTATGCGGTGTATGTATAGACTGTCAATAGGGTGATGCGTATTTGTTGGTATCAGTTTCCGACGATTCAGTTAGTTTGACTTTCTGTTTGCCTGCCATTCATGATTCAGAATGGCGTAGGTGAAGGTGTCCCACCAGCGGCCACGGAAGTGCTGGTGCTCGCGAATGTGCGCCTCCCGACGCATACCGATCTTCTCCATCACCCGTGACGATCCGCGATTATAGGCGATGCACTCCGCCCAAATGCGATGCAGCGCGAGATCCTCGAACCCGAAGCGCACGATCGCCGACGCCGCTTCGGTGGCATATCCGCGGCCCCAATAGCCCGGGTCGAGCTCGTAGCCGATGTTCGCCTCGCCGATTTCAGGATCGTTGATGCGAATGCCGCAATTCCCGATCATCGCGCCCGAGGCACGCTCAACGATGGCGAGCTGGTGGTTCAGACGTGGCTCGGTCGTCTGCGCCGCGACGAAGCGATCGACGAGTCCGCGCACAATGCCATCCGAGTCATCGTTCTGCGGATAGAACTGCTGGTAGCGCTCGTCGCGCCAGTAGCGCGCCATCACCTGCCAATCATCCGGAACGAACTCCCGCAGAATCAACCGCTCGGTTGTGATGTGCACTGGTTGGATGCCTCCGCCAGACAGACGATGCAAGTCGGCCCAGCGCAATGCTGGACCGACCGGCGCCAGGAGATCAGCAATCCTCTTCAAACCACTCCGTCTTGCGCTCGCCGTCATCCAACCAGCGCTTCAGGTTGCCCAGCTCGATGTCCCAACCGCCGCTATTGTCCTCATAGAGTCGGTCCCAGTCGTCCCCATCTCCAAATCCTGTCTGGGTCAGGCGGACGAGCGTCCCAGCATCGTGGGCGATGAAGTCGAACGCGCAGGTCGTCGAGCGCTCGCTCGTGACGTCCCACGCGAAGACGAAGCGGTTCGGCGGCGACATTTCGACAATGCGCCCAACGCTACTCTGGTGGGGCAGCCAGGTCAGGTTGTAGCGCTCACCCGGCGCAGCACCAACGTCGGCATGCTTGACGAACCAGTGCTCCAGCTCCGACTGCTCCGCGAACGCGCGGTAGACGCGCTCCGGCGGTGCGGCGATGACGATTTCCTTGACGATCGCGCGACCAATTGACGGGGTGCTCATGGTTCGGGTTCTCCTTCAACAGCATGTTCTGGTACATCCAGAACTGAACGACGGAGACGCTCCAGCGCCTCATCCCAGGAGGTCGACAGGCTCGCCCAGAGGTCATCGCCTTCCGGAAGCGTGGCGACGATGGTCGACAGCACCGAGCGGAACGTGTCCAGATCGGCCGGCGCGTGATGCTGCCGCAACACAGATTCGATACCGGCATCCCAGCTTGCCAGCCGCGACTCCAGATCGGACGCGAGCGCGCGACCGCTGTCGGTCAACCAGAGTCGGACGATGCGCCGATCCTGATCGTTGCGCTTGCGCTCAACCAGCCCGACCTTCTCCAGCTGATCTGCTATCCAGGTCATCGATGTCGCGTCGAGCTGAGCACGTTCGCGGACATCGACGAGCGCCAGCCCGTCCTCGCGCCACAGTTGCCGCAAAACGTAGAGCTGCGACGGCGAGACGACATCCTCCGCCAGCGCTGCGGTGTACATCTTCGCGACCTTGCGTCCGGCTGCGCCGAGCAGAAAGCCGAGCGGTTCTCGATTCACGACTGTCGACCCACGACCATCTGCGTTCCTCCAGTTCGAGATCATCCTAATTAGGAACATCGTATCTGTCAACACACTACGTCAACGCTCCGGATCGAACGCGGGCGTACAATCGACACGAAACGATGTCAGGAGGTTCCACGCCATGCCAGAGATGTTGAATGATCGAGTTGTGCTGGTGACCGGCGGGACCGGCGCACTCGGCGCGGGTGTGCTGCCGGTGCTGGTGCGCGAGGGCGCGACCGTCATCACGACTTCGCACCGACCGACGGAATCGCCGGGCGAGGGAATCACTGTCGAGATCGCCGACCTACTGGAGCCGGGGGCGGCCGAACCGCTGATCGAACGCGTCATCGCCCAGCACGGTCACCTCGACGGGCTCGTCTGCCTTGTCGGCGGATTTCGTGGCGGTACCTTCATCCAGACCGACAACCAGACCTGGCGCGAGCTAGTTGAGCTGAACGTCCAGACCGCCGTGTCGACGATTCGCGCCGCGCTGCCCAGCATGGTCGAACGCGACTATGGCCGGATCGTCACCGTCGGCGCGCGCACCGCCGTGAATCCGATGCCGAACACTGCCGCCTACGCCGCCGCCAAGGCTTCGGTCATCGCCTTCACGCGCTCACTCGGACGCGAGCTGCGCCGAACCGGCGTCACGATCAACTGCATCCTGCCAGAGACGATCGACACACCACAGAACCGCGAATCGATGCCAAAGGCGAACCCGGATAACTGGGTCAAACCTGCCGACGTCGGCGAAGTCATCGCCTTCCTCTGCAGCCAGCAAGCCGGCATCATCCGCGGCGCAGCGATCCCGGTGGAATGAACAACATCAGTGCTCCACAGGCAACCTGCGGAGCACTGATGTGAGATCCGAACCGACTACTTCCACTCCTCGCGCAGCTTCGGAATCAGCCCTTCGGCGACCGGCTTGAAGTCGTTGACGTCCTTCGGTGAGTGGAAAAGGAAGTCGGTGATGCCGAGCGCGCGCAGCGAGTCGAGGTGCTCGCGCTGCTCTGCCTCACTCTTGGTGACGAAGTCAGCGCCGAGCGTCGTCGAGCGGCGGATTTCCTTTGGATCGCGACCGATCTTCTCGCAGGCAGCCTCGATCTTCCCAACGCGCTCGCGGTAGGTGTCCACGTCCGGGAAGTTGTTGTCCCACTGGTTGGCGTAGCGCGCGATGATTCGTAGCATGCGGTCGCCGGAGCCACCGATCACGACCGGCAGGTGCGGCTTGCCGTTCTTCTGCTGGATCGGCTTGGGGAAGAACAGTGCATCGCGCAGCTGGTAATACTTGCCGTCGTAGTTGGAGACGTCTTCCGTCTGCAGCTTCTCGAAGATCTCCAGCGCCTCACGGAACATCGAAACGCGATCGCCATTCGAGGGGAAGTCGATGCCGTACATGTCGTGCTCGCCCTCGAACCAGGCAGCACCAACGCCGAGCAGGCAACGCCCGTTCGAGATGTGATCGACGGTGACCGCCGACTTCAACAGCATGCCGGGATTGCGATAGGTGATGCCAGTCACCATCGTGCCGAGCTGGACGGTCTTCGTCGCCTCGGCCAGACCAGCCAGCAGCGTCCAGCCTTCGAGGTTGGGGCCACTGCGCGGATCGGAGAGCGGAATGATGTGGTCGAACACCCAGGCAGATTCCAGACCCCAGGCGTCTGCTGCGAGGATATTGCGGCGGATTTCGTCCCACGACAGGTGGTGCTGGCTGCTGCGCAGCCCGAACCTGGCTGACGGTATCGTTGCAGTCATCGGATGCCTCTCTGTCTGTTCGCCAATATCGTTGACAGAGGGGTACTTTCGCAGAGAACTGGCCAGCCGTCCAGACCTGCACTACTCAATTGTTGAGTATCTCGGGAGAACGTGTCGCACTGCGGCCAGATCGGGACCGCTCGTCACACCGTCACTTTTGAGATATTTGCACTGACTCCCCACACTGCCGCCTGAACTACCATGCTGACGAAAATCGCCCAACTGGCTTGTAGGGGGAAGACAAACAACACTCGACCGCACACGATGCGGCGGTACAGAAAGCGAGACGAGATGTCGGGCAAGGGGTCCTCTCATCGCGGTCGGTTCCATCTGATTGTGGCCGCGCTGCTGGCAATGGCGACGTTGTCGTCGACATTCGCGCTGGCACCTCGGCAGGCGGACGCCGCCGACGCTGCGGACGTCCTGACCGTGCGCACGTTCGACACTGACCAGAAGCTGATGGCGCTGACGTTCGATGCCGGTTCTGACACTGGCTACACAGCGCAAATCCTCGATACGCTCAAGAGCAAGGGTGTCAAGGCGACGTTCGGCATGACTGGTCTCTGGGCGCAAGCCAACCCGGCTCTGCTTCAACGCATAGTTAATGAGGGCCACCAGCTCATCAACCACTCGTGGGACCACCCATCGTTCCCGTCGCTCACGACCGCGCAACGTGAAAGTCAGCTCAGCAGCACCGAGAACCTGGTGCACGACCTGACCGGCGTCTGGATGAAGCCGTACTTTCGCCCACCGTACGGCGAGTACGACACTGCGACGCTGCGCGACATCGCCGCCAACGATTACACCGTCAACGTCATGTGGACGACAGACACGCTCGGCTGGAACGGCGCGACAGTGAGCCAGATCAACACCCGCGTGCTGAACGACGCACGCCCCGGCGGGGTCGTGCTGATGCACGTCGGCGCGGCATCGCAGGATGCGGCGGCGCTCCCCGGCATGATCGATCAGCTGCGTGCTCGGGGTTACGAGTTCCAGCGAGCGAGCGACTTCCTGGAGCCTCAGGCACGCTATTTCCCCGAGACCGGTTTCAGTGTCGATAGCAACTTCCTGCGCTACTGGAATGAGTTCGGCGGACTAGCTCGCTTCGGCTATCCACTGACCGACGTCTTCACCCGCGACGGCATCCAGATGCAGTACTTCGAGCGCGTGCGGATGGAGCTGCATCCGGGCGAGTGGCCGTCGCACCACGATGTACTGCTCGGGCTGCTCGGTGTCGAGCTGACTGAGGGGCGTCACAGCGAACAGCCGTTCCTGCGCAGCACCGGCGCATCCGACGCCAATTGCAATTTCTACGCAGAGACCGGCCACCACCTGTGCTTTGGCTTCCGCGCGTACTGGCAGGCGAACGGCGGGCTGGCGATGTTCGGCTTCCCGATCAGCGAGGAGTTCCGCGAGCGCAACAACGAGACAGGCGAGATCTACACCGTCCAGTACTTCGAGCGTGCGCGCTTCGAATATCACCCGGAGAACCAGTCACCGTGGGATATCCTCGGCGGCCACCTCGGACGTACAGCGTATGAGGAAGGGCTGTAGCGTCTGGCGCGCAGAGCTTACGACCAGAACCAGCGCCAGAATCGCCGCAATGGCCGAGTGCCGAACGCGAGCAGGATGATCCAGCCGCCCCGGAAGATGAACGCGATGAGAACGGGCAGCCCCACGCGCATGATATTCGCCAGTCCGCCCACGGCTGCCCCTTTCGTCAGGTCGCCTGCTGCCGTATCCTGTGCCAACGATAACAATCCGGCACCCTGAGGAGGTTCCCGATGTGCTACGGAGATGACGCCCGCCCACCACTTCCCCCCATTTCCGGCGGCAGTGTGGCCGCAGGCGGCGACCTGACGCTCGAAGCGTCAGACGGCAATCGCTTCATGGCCTACGCGGCGCATCCAGCTAATCCAACCGGCGCGGGTGTCGTCATCCTGCCGGACATCCGCGGCCTGCACACGTTCTACAAGGAGCTGGCCGACCAGTTCGCAGTCGCAGGATTCGACGCGGTCGCGATCGACTACTTCGGCCGCACCGCCGAGACCGACAACCGCGACGAAAGCTTCGCCTTCCGCCCGCACGTCGAGCAGACCACCGCCGAGGGCGTTGACGGCGACGCGGCGGCAGCCATCGCACACCTGCGCTCAGCCGAGGGCGGCGCGGTCGAGCGCGTCTTCAGCGTCGGCTTCTGCTTCGGAGGCGCAGCGTCGTGGCGACAATCCGCCACGCAGTCGGGACTGTCAGGGGCGATCGGCTTCTACGGCGTGCCATCGCGCATCGAGAGCTACATTCCGTCGATGGCAGCCCCGCTGCTCGTGCTCGTCGCCGGAGCGGACCACACGCCGGTCGAGGCGTTCGAGCAGTTCGACGTCGATCTGAACGACGCTGGTGTCTCGCACACGATGGTCATCTACGACGGCGCACCGCACTCGTTCTTCGACCGCACCTTCAAGGAGCACGCGGCAGCCTGCGACGACGCCTGGAAGCAGATGCTCGCGTTCATGGAATCGCCGCCGACGGGCTGACGAAGGGTGTCACAGATGGATAGTCAGGACGCCCCGAGTCAGGCAATCAGCTTGAGCACGATCGGGCAGATTTCGATGCGCGCGCATGACGTCGACCGCGCGGTCGCGTTCTACCGCGACATCCTCGGCGTGCCGTTCATCTTCCAGTCCGGCGACCTCGCCTTCTTCGATTGCGATGGCACCCGCCTGCTGATCAGCAGGCCGGAGCTCCCCGAGTTCGACCATCCCGGCTCGATCCTGTATTTCCGTGTCGCTGACATCAACGCGACATATGCCGCGCTCAAATCGCGAGATGTCACCTTCATCGACGAACCGCACCTGATCGCCCGCATGCCCGACCACGAGCTCTGGATGGCGTTTTTCAAGGACAGCGAGGACAACACGCTGGCGCTGATGTGCGAGGTGCGCTGAGTAGCATGGAGGTAATAGAAGCGGCCGCAGGTCGTCCGTAGGGACATGCCTCTCTCCACCGTGATACAATGTCTACATGGTGACAACGAAAACAGATTGCGTGGCAGGTAAGGGTTGGGCAACAGTTTCCGACTCAGCGGCGAACGACTGGAGCGACTGAACCGCGTCGCCCGATCGATGAACAGGACGCCCGGCGAGGCGGCGGCGATCCTGGTCGAGGAGGGATTGCGAATGCGCGAATTCCCGGCGATCGAGTTCCGCGATACTGGCATCGGTCGCCAGGCATACGTGCGAGGTCACCGTCTGCCGATCTGGCTCCTTGCCAGTGCTGCACGTGAATACGAATACGACATACCAGCGATCGCGGCGCACTGCAACATCCGTGCTGATATCATCGCCGTCGCGCTCGACTACGCGAAAACATTTGCTAACGAGATCGATGCCGCGATCCGCGACACTGACGCAATGTTCGAGCGGCTCGCAGCGCAACAGCCGCATCACGTGATCTCCGTCTAGCAGTGCCGGCGCTGCTTTTGGATGCGCACCTCTCACATGCACTGGCGAACGCTTTGGCGCGACGAGGATTTGATGTCGTCCATCTCGCGGACCTGGCCGACGGTCAATGGCGCACCGCCGACGATGCGAGCGTGCTTACAGCGGCGACCGCTGCGAATCGCATTCTCGTCAGCTATGACATCGCAACGCTTCCCGACCTCGCCCAGCTCTGGTTAGAGGAAGGACATCACCACTCCGGACTGCTGATTCTCCCCCGAAGCATCAACCAGCGAGACGTCGGGACCCAGCTCGCCGCGATCGAATCAACTATTCGTCGCATCTCTATGGACACATGGGCCGACCTGCTCATCTTCGCCAGCCTGCCATCAGACTGACCCGCTACCCATGCCTCCCACCCTGCAAGTTCGCGATCGCTTCGTGGGCGGCGTTGTGGCCGGGGGCGCCCATGACGCATCCTCCGGGCCAGGCACCAGCACCGCAGAGGTAGAGGCCGGGGACGGGACCTTCGTAGGTGCTGCTGCCGGGGACGGGGCGCAGGTCGAACGCCTGCTCGGGCACCAGCTCGCCCTGGAAGATATGGCCGCCGGTCAGGCCGAAGCGCGCCTCGATGTCCGGCGGGGCCAGCGCCTGCATATCGACGACGACATCCATGATGTTCGGCGCATATTCGGCGAAGCGCTTCAGCACATGCCAGGCGATCTCATCACGGCGTTCGTCCCAGGTGCCTTCGGCCAGCTCATAGGGGAAGTACTGCGTGAAGACCGAGATCGTGTGCTTCCCTTCCGGCGCGACCGTCGAGTCGAGCGCCGACTGCGTGTGGATATTCATGAACGGCTCGGAACTGGGCAGTCCCTGCAGCGCATCCTCATAGGCGCGCTGCATCGAGTCGATCGTCGGGCCGATGAAGAGTCCGCCGGTATGGCCCCAGCGCTGCTCGCGATCTTCGCCCTCCAGCACAGTGAAGCGCGGTAGCTCCTCGACGGCGAGATTGATCTTCATGACCGGCGACTTGATCTGGATGGCGTTGATGTCGCGCAGGAACGTCTCGGGCAGCGCGGCGGAATCGACCAGCTTCGTGTAGGTGCGGACCGGATCGGCGTTGGAGAGCACAACCTTGCCGCGCACTTCCTCACCGCCAACCAGCGCAACGCCACGTGCGACCCCACCCTCAATGATGACCTCGGCCACTTCGGCGTTGGTGCGGATCTCCGCGCCGTTGAGCTGCGCCACCGACGCGAGCGCCTTCGTCACCGTGCCCATCGCGCCGCGCACGTACGCCCAGCGGCCGCGATAGCCGGTGCTCATGCCCATCGAGTGGTACAGCTTGACGTAACCTGTGCCAGCGTCGCGCGGGCCGCGGAACGTGCCGATCAGGCCGGAGGCGGCGATGCCGGCCTGGATGTAGGGGCTCTCGAAGAAGTATTCGGCGAAGTCGGCGGCCGAGCCGAGGATCAGCTTCTGGAACACGCGCGCATCGTCGGCGCTGCCGGAGAATGCTGCGGCGAACTCCGACCACGATGGGGGTGGCCGCAGGATGAACTGGTCCATCGCCTCGCAGGCGCGCTCGACGAAGTCTTCATAGTAATGGTAATTGCGCGCGTCTTTCTCGGAGAAGCGCCGGATCTGCTCAATGACCTGATCGTCGTCATTCCAGTAGACGAGGTACTCGCCATCCGGGAAGGGCATGAAGAAGCGCGGGTTGCGTTCCAGCAGCTCCAGTCCGTGCTCCCAGAGATCAAGATCGTCGATGATCGAGCGCGGCGTGAGCGACAGGACGTAGGAGCCGGTCGACGCGATGTAGCCGGGCGCGTTGGGGAACTCCTCGGAGATCGCCGCCCCGCCGACCGTGTGGTAGCGCTCAAGCACGCAGACATCGAAGCCAGCGCGCGCCAGGTAGCAGGCGGCGGTCAGGCCGTTGTGGCCCCCGCCAATGATGACAGCGTCGTATATCTTCGCGCTCATGCAACCCTCCTGACTGCTGTGCCATGCTGATTCGGATATGCGGATCGTACCCGAGATGAGCAGGAGATGCGCGGCATGCCACGTGCATTCTGTCGTACGTTGGGGGATGAGTCGCGCATCGCGTGGCGTGATACAACATCGTCTATCAATTACATGAGACTGGGGCCATGAGGGTCGGCGGGGTATGCCGGGTGGAGGTTGAATATGGCGCGATTCAGAAAAGATGCGCAGCTTGATCCATCTCAAATTGAGGATCGGCGTGCTGGCGGGGGCGGCGTGCCCAAGGGCGCGGCCATCGGCGGCGTCGGCGGTGGGCTGGGCATCATCATCCTGATCATTACGCTGCTCATGGGCGGCAATCCGCTGGACTCCAGCACCGGCATCCAGCAGCAGCAGCCACCTGCGGATCAGGCGGTGCAGGGCGGCAGCATCTCGACCGAATGTCAGACTGGCGACGATGCGAACGAGCAGCGCGACTGCCGGATCGTCGGCTACGTCAATAGTATTCAAGCGTACTGGGACGATGAGCTGCCCAAGTATGGCCTGACCTACAGCGAGTCGAAGACGGTGCTCTTCTCGCAGGCGACGCAGACCGGCTGCGGCTACGCCAGCTCGGAGGTCGGCCCGTTCTACTGCCCGGCCGACAAGCAGGTTTATCTCGATCTGGGCTTCTTCGATGATCTGCGAACCAAGTTCGGCGCGCAAGGGGGCCCGTTCGCTGAGGCGTATGTGCTGGCCCACGAGTACGGTCACCACATTCAGGATATCGAGGGCATCCTCGGCCGCTCGCAGCAGGACCGCCAGGGACCACAGAGCGCGGCGGTCCGCACGGAACTGCAGGCCGATTGCTACGCGGGCACCTGGGCGAAGAACGCCGTCGCGACCGGCTACCTTGCCGAGCTGACCGATGAGGATATCCGCGTCGGCCTCGACGCCGCCTCGGCCGTCGGTGACGACCGCATTCAGGAAGAATTCCAGGGCCGCGTCAACCCGGAGACCTGGACGCACGGCTCGTCCGAGCAGCGCCAGCAGTGGTTCATGACTGGCTACCAGACCGGCGACCCGACCAAGTGCGACACGTTTAGCGGGGGGATTTAGGGGACCTCACCCCCCGTCCCCCACTCCCGCGGGGAGAGGGGGAGTAGCTGAGTTGACTATGAGCCACTTTCCGGCAGAAGCGTGAGGTCTGTTACGGTCATGTGGCTGATCTCTTCGCCGTCAATGGTGTTGACGATCTCGATCGGCATCGGTGGGGTTATGTCGGTGCGGTAGGTGATCGTCTCACGCCGTGTGAAGGAATCGGCGCTGTTGCACGACTCCGGTTGGCTGAGGCCGGTCAGCATACCGTCCGGGTCTGGCTGGCAGGGGACGACATCTTCGTGCTGGAAAACGAGTCGATCCGGCTCCGACTGCGGCAGCGTGCTGTAGCCCTTGCCGGGCAAAGCTGTGTCGCGACCCGGCACCAGCCAGGGTCCTGGCATCACCACGCCATCGCCGTGTTCTCGAACAATGTCATCCTCAATGGTCGATTGATCGACGACGAAGTTGCCATCACGGAACCGATAGACATCGCCAACAGCCGCAGGATTCACGCTGCTAGCAACGAGCGTCTTCTCCCAATCGTGCTTGCTGTTCCAGATGATCGACCACGTCTCGCTGCCTGCTGGTTGCGACAGTCCGTTGAAGTGACCTTCATTGACGTAGGTCATCTCGAACGAAGGCCAGTCGAAAGCGTTGGGGTCGGTGGCGCTGGTCTGACGTTGCCCGCTCAGGATGACAATTGCCGAAACACCGACAATAGCAGCAATAGCGATGACACGGCTTAGTTGAGAGAGCATGGCAGGCTCCTTTGGATTCAGGAGCGCTGGCTCATGGCCTCAAACTCTACTGTGCAGGCGATTTTCGCGTCAGTCTGCGAACGACCCAGCGTTCCCGTGGCATGTTTGCTTTTAGCATTCCATTTTTTTCGGCAGGTCAAATGCGGTAGAGATGCCACGGGGCCATGTCGATGGCACTGTCCAGCCCGCGTGTTCCAGGAGAATCAACCATGTCTCCGGTCAGCCGCCACCACGTCCGCGACTACAGTGCAGTCGTCTTCGCTACCATCAGTGCGACTATTCTGTGTCTTTCCTCAAATATCAAGTCACCCCAACACCCGCTCAATCTCCCGCCGGAACACCTCGGCGCGTTCGGGGGTGCGGACGATGAAGCGGATGCGCTGGAGGTCGCTGCCGGCGGCGAGGTGGTCGCGCAGGGCGCTGACCATGGCAGTGGCGCAGTCGGTGTCGTCGAGGCCGCCGACGCCGGTGCCGAGCGCGGGGAGGACGATGCTGCCGTAGTGGTTGGCATCGCAGAGATCAAGGGCCTTGCGGGTGGTTGAGGCGACCGATTCCGGTGAGGCGTAGATCTGGGTGCGATCGGTAAAGCCCATCGCGGCGGCGTGGATGATGGCGCGGGCCGGTGCAGGCATTGCGCCGGCGCTGGTCAGCACGACGTTGCCCACCTCGATTGGCCCCTGCGCCATCGCCTCTTCTTCGACGACGGTGCCGGCAGCGCGCTTGAGCGCACCTGCCACACCTGCGCCCATCCACAGCTCGTTATTGGCCGCGTTGACGTAGACCTCGGCCTGATGTGTCGCGACGTCGGCGATGTCACCGACGATGACGTCGACGATCGGTCGTTCGCGCTCCTCCATCTGCGTCGTCCTTCCTCTGTCTATCCATTGCTGACCACCGACAACGCGTAACGGAGGGTGGCCCTTCGTATTCCGTCTATGGCTTCATTCTGTCAGAAAGGGACAGCGTTGGTGATCAACCGGCGATTTCTACTCCTGCTGACCATCCTGACCGCGCTGCCACTCATCCTGGCAGCCTGTGGCGGCGGCAACAAGCAAACGTTTGAGCGCCCGGACGGCACAGCCGCCAGCGGGCCGGTGACGCTGACCCCGCTGAGCGCCGGTCGCGATCTCTCCGCGCCCGATGGCTGGTATACCATCCGCATCCCGACCGACTGGATCGAATCGCCACCGCTGATCGCCGAACTGGCCGCGCGCGAGACAACCGGCGCGAATCCGCTGTCGCTGCGCATCACCCGCGAAGCGCTCGACTCGATTACAACGGCGCAGGCGTACCTCGAAGCAACGCGACGCGATGTCAATGCGCGCTATGAGAACGTCGTCACACTCAGCCTCGGTCCGGTGACGATCAACAATGTCCCGGCGACGCGCTGGCTCTATACCGCCACGGTCGACGGCGAACCGCGCATGATCTACCAGATCTTTATCGTTCAGCAGCAGAGCGGGCTGGTGCTGACCGGCCTGTCTGCGCCGACCGCTGATTACCAGCACGTGTCGCAAACGTTTGACGCGATTGCCGGGACTATTTCGTTCGGGCGCGGGTAGGCGTGTGCACTACGCGAGTTCGTCGATCTGGCGCGCGAGATCAAGGTCGAGCGTGGTGACGCCGCCCGCTTCGTGCGTAGTGAGGAAGACGATCACGTTCCGCCAACGAATGTCGATATCAGGATGATGGTTCGCGACTTCGGCCAACTCGCCGAGCTTGACAACGAACTGGATCGCTTCGGGGAACGTCGACCGGCGAAATCGCTTGCGGATGCCTCGATCTTCACGTCGCCAGCCGCTGAGCTCACGGTCAAGGAAACGATCAACTTCACTCACCGGAAGCGGCTCAACGGCGGCGCGCTCGTCGGCTTCCATCGGACGCTCCTTCCTTCATATACACGCAGCGGACAGCACAGCCTGCCGTCGGCACAATGGTATCCTTCGCCAATGCAACGGTCGTCACTGCAGCGCATCCAGCCAGCAATAACGCCGCGCAACGCTGCGCGACCGACAGGCGTTTGACTATGTCCCGACGGTACCGCACATCTGCCCGCACCCGCCGCGCCCAGGCCGCCCGACGTCGGCAGCACCGACACATCCCAGCACGCCAGATCGCACTCGCTCGCGCCGACCGACGGCGATCGCGCAACCAGCGCGTTTCAATGGTCGCCCGCCTCGGCGGGATGCTCGCGATCTTCGCCGCGACGATGATGCTGTTTATCGGTGGCGTCAGCGCGAGCGTTGCCGTGGCCGGTTGGAACTACTTCACTGAGGATCTGCCGTCGATCGACCAGTTCGAGGCGCGCGATTTTCAGACGACCCGCATCTACGATCGTCACGACACGCTGCTCTACGAAGTCAGCGACCCGGAGTTCGGCTGGCGCACCTATCTCTCACTGGATGAGATCACCAACAACGGCCAGAACATGAACCTGGTCAACGCGACCATCGCTGCCGAAGATGAGACGTTCTGGACAAACTACGGTGTCGAGCCGCTGGCCGTCGTCCGCGGTGCATTCATCAACCTGACCGGGCGCGGGTCGTCCGGTGGTTCGACGATCACGCAGCAGCTCGTGCGCGCACTCTTCCCGGAGAAGATCGGCTTCGAGCGCTCCTACGAGCGCAAGATCCGCGAGGCGATAGTCGCCGTCCAGATGACCGAGACGTATTCAAAGGAAGACATCCTCGAACTGTACCTGAACACGATCTATTACGGGAACCGCGCCTACGGCATCGATGCCGCGTCGCAGGCGTATTTCAACAAGCATCCGTGGGAGCTGAATCTGGCCGAGGCGTCGATGCTGGCCGGTTTGCCGCAAGCGCCCAGCTACTACGATCCGACCATCAACATGGAGGTCGCCAAGGCACGCCAGCAGTACGTCCTGAACCAGATGGCGAAGCAGGGGTTCATCTCGCAGGAGGGAGCCGACACTGCCTGGGGTGTTCTGCTCGACCCGCAGACGCGCGAGAACCGCTACAACCTCGCGCCACACTGGGTGAACTTCGTCATTGATTCGCTGGAAGAGCGCTACGGTGCCGAAAAGGTGTATCGGGGCGGCCTGCAGGTACGCACGACGCTGGACTACAACCTGCAGCAACAGGCCGAAGAAGTGGTGAAAGAGCACCTGGCCACGCTCGCGCCGTACGACGCCAACAACGCCGCGCTGGTGGCGATGCTGCCCGGCAGCGGCGAAATCGTGGCGATGGTTGGCTCTGCGGACTATACCGACGACAGCATCTCGGGGCAGGTGAATGTCGCCGTCGCTGAACGCCAACCTGGCTCGGCGTTTATGCCGATCACCTACGCGGCTGCCTTTGAATCCGGCTGGTACCCCGGCACGGTGATCCTTGACTACGCCGTGCGCTACGACACGCCCGGCGCGCCGGATCCGGAGTATGTGCCGGTGAATGCCGGCGGACAGATTCACGGCGCAGTCAGCGTCCGCTCGGCGCTGGCCCAGTCACTGAACGTACCGGCGGTGCGGGCGATCGACTTCGCCGGCGTCGCTGACACGATCGACCTGGCCCACCGCATCGGCGTGCGCGACGGACTCTGGCGCGGCACCAGCTTTTACGGGCTGGCTCTGACGCTGGGCGGTGGCGAGATTTCGCCACTGGAGCTGACCAACGCCTATGGCACGTTCGCCAATAACGGGCGCTTCGTGCCGTGGTCAGCGATCCTCGATATACAGGAGCCGGGCGGCGATGCGCTGCAGACGTTCGATCCGGCGCGCGCCTGGAACGGTGCGCGGCAGGTGATCGCGCCCGGACACGCCTACGAGATCACCGATATTCTGAGCGACGACGATGCTCGCCGGATGACCTACGGCACCGGCAACCCGTTGGAGTTCCCCGATCTCGACCGCCCGGTTGCCTCCAAGGTCGGCACCAGTGCCGACTGGCGCGACAACTGGACCGTTGGCTACACGAGTGACCTCGTCGTCGGCGTCTGGGTCGGCAACACAGACAACTCGCAGATGCGCGAGATAGACGGCATCGTCGGCGCAGCACCGATCTTCCACGACTTCATGGTTCGCGCGCACGACCCAGCTTACGCTGCGGCACTGAACGGCCCGGACGGCCAGCCGGTACCGAGTGCTTTCGCGCATCCGGACGACATCATCGAGATCGACGCCTGCGTCCCGACCGGCAAGCTACCGGTCGCCGGGGTTGAAGTGGAGCAGGAGATTGCGACGATTCAGGATCGCCCGGTTGTTCGGTGCGACCAACTGACGGAGCGCGAAGCGGGCGACCTGCGCGCGGCGCTGACTGACCTGACGGTGAACGGCGATCGCTACACACCTGAGGGCATCGCCTCGCTGTTGGCCTACTCACAGGCTGTTGGCGGCGCGCTCGGCATCCCGGACAATCCGGTTGAGCCGACGCCGACGCCGACGCCTACTCCGACGCCGACACCAACGCCAACACCGACGCCGACACCGTCACCGACGCCGACGCAGCCGCCTGCGACTCAGACGCCGACCCCACGCCCGAACCAGCCGGGACAGACGACCGTGCCGAATCTGGTTGGGCTTTCGCAATCAGCGGCCGCCGCGGCGCTGCAAGCAGCCAATCTCCAGCTCGGTGCTGTCGTCCCGGTCACGCAATCGAACCTGCCGCCGGGCGTCAACATCAACACGGTTCAGGTCGGTCAGGTTATCCTGCAATCACCGGTCGGCGGGCTCACCGTCCCAACCGGATCATTCATTAATATCGCTATCCGCGCGGAGTAGGGCAGGGCATGGACACGACGGGTTGGCATTGGACGTTCATCGGTGTTTCGGCGGCGACGGCAGCGTTCGCGCTGATCATGCGTCACCGCCTGATGACACAGTATCCCGACGATGACTCGAAACAGATGCGCTCGATGCTCGGCTTTCTGCGTGGCGCGGCCATGCTGGCGATCCTGATCATCATCATCGCCGGGGCAAATCTGCTCCGCATGACGCTGACGTAGGGACGCAACCCACTGGGACGTGCCGGGAAGTCAAGCTATTTGGCGCGTACGAATGCGAAAAACAGCCGGACGGGGTGCCGGGAGGCTTCCGAAGCGGTGACGGGTCTGTGATATAGTACACGCGGTTCAACGGGGCCGCCGAAAGGCGGATTTGGGTGGAAAGGACGCGGTGACAATTGCTCACCAGTTATGCGGTCATCGGGCTGTTGTTCTTCGCTGCAGCCTTGATGGGATCGGCCCTCCTGATGGTAGGCCGACTGGTCCGACCGGTCCGCCCAAACCCTGCCAAAGAGCTTCCTTACGAGTCAGGCGTTCCGGGGGTCGCACCGCCACGCATGCGCTACACACCGCGCTTCTACGTTGTGGCGATGCTCTTTGTCGTCTTTGACATCGAGGCGATCTTCCTCTTTCCCTGGGCGGTTGCGTTCGATGCTCTCGGGCTGTACGGCTATATTCAGGCCATCGTCTTCATCAGCCTGCTGCTCGGCGGTCTCGCCTATGAGTGGAAGAAAGGAGCGCTCGAATGGGTCTGATCGAAGGCAAATTCGAGAAGAACGTTCTGACGACTTCGGTCGACTGGCTGTTCAACTGGGGGCGACGCTCCTCGTTGTGGTGGCTGCAGTTCGGCCTGGCCTGCTGCGCGATTGAGATGATCTCCGCGTCCATGCCGCGATTTGACCTGTCGGAGCGCTTCGGCATGCTCTACCGGGCCACACCACGCCAGGCGGATCTCATGTTTGTTGCCGGCACGGTCACCAAAAAGATGGCACCGACCGTCCGCACGCTCTACGATCAGATGGCAGATCCGAAGTGGGTGATCTCGATGGGTAGCTGCGCGAATGTCGGCGGCCCATTCGATACATACGCTGTTGTTCAGGGCGTCGATCAGGTTGTGCCTGTCGATGTCTACGTGCCGGGGTGCCCGCCGCTTCCGGAAGGTCTCTACTTTGGTGTCCTTGAGCTTCAGAACAAGGTCATCAAGTACGACACGATGACGAAGCAGCACGGCGTCGAAGCAGCTGACATTGAGCGCGAGCAGGATCGCATTGCGGCACGCGCCGCGATCACCGGTACCGACGCGGCAATTGTCAGTTCGCAGACCGGCCTGAGCAGTCGCGAAGCGACGACCGGCCTACGACGAAACTGACCTGACGGTTCTCCCGCCTGAGGGCGATCCCCCAGGCACGGCCGAGGAGGCATAGAGCGATGTCCCAGAATCCAGCGCCAGACGCCGGAACACCGCCGGACGCGCAGGAAACGACCCAACTGCCTGCGCTCGATACGCAGGTGGCCGCTGAGCTCGCACCTGTCATTGAGCCAGCGACCGATCAGACCGGCGTCCAGGAAATCAATCCGGTGTGGGTCTATAGCGGCTACTGGGGCCCGCTCGACGAAGCACAGCATCCTGCCATCATCGCCCTGCGCGCGCAGTTTGGTGATGCGATTGAAGACGTCACGTTCTTCCGCGATGAGGTGACGGTCCGGGTTCGGGCCGAGAAGTTGCCGGAGATCTGCACAGTTCTGCGCGACACGCCCGACCTGAAGTATCAGATGGTCTCGGATCTCACCGCGGTCGATATGCTGAACTTGCGGAGCGAACCGCGCTTCGATGTCGTCGTCACGCTCTACTCGATCCCGCGCCGATGGCGGCTGCGCCTCAAGGCGGGTGTGCGAGAAGACCAGCCCTGCCCGACGCTGACGACCGTCTACGCGGCGGCCGGCTGGCTGGAGCGCGAATGCTACGACATGTTCGGTATTGTCTTTGCCGGCCATCCGGACCTGCGTCGTATGCTGTTGGCCGAGGACTGGGACGAGGGCCATCCGCTGCGCAAGGACTACCCGATGCGCGGCTACAAGCAGTATGTTCAGCCCGGGTTCGCAGGCGCAGCGCCGCGCATTCGCGAGACTCCGAGAGAGGGCGCATAGATCCATGATTCAAGAAGCCCCAGCCGGCGGAACAATGCAGATCGAGGTCGAGCGCCAGATTGGCGAAAATCGCCGTGAGCTCGTCCTCAACATGGGTCCGCAGCACCCGTCCACTCACGGCGTGCTCCGGGTCGTCCTGACGCTTGAAGGCGAGACGATCGTCGCGACCGACCCGATCATCGGGTACCTGCACCGCGGTGTTGAGAAGATCGGCGAGAACCGCCGCTACTCGCAGTTCACGCCCTGGACCGACCGCACCGACTACGTTGCGGCCCCGCTCAACAACCTCGGCTACATCCTGGCCGTCGAGAAGCTCTGCGGCATCGCCGCGCCGGAGCGTGCGCAGTACTGGCGCGTCATCATGGCCGAGCTGAGCCGCATCGCCAGCCATCTCGTCTGGCTCGGCACTCACGCGCTCGACATCGGCGCGCTCTCAATGAGCCTTTACTGCTTCCGCGAGCGCGAGGACATTCTCGACATCTTCGAGCGCCTCTGCGGAGCACGACTGACGACCAACATGATGGAGATCGGCGGCTTCTCGCGCGAGATCCCCGAGGGGCTGGACCAGATGGTCGAGGACTTCCTCAAGAAGTTCCCGACGCACCAGCAGGAGTATTCTGATCTGCTGACGCAGAACCCGATCTGGATCGCGCGAACCCGCGGCGTCGGCATCATCGAGCCGGAAGCAGCCATCTCCTACGGGCTGACCGGTGCCTGCCTGCGCGGTAGCGGCATTAACTACGACATTCGCAAGGCACAGCCATACCTGATCTACGACCGACTCGACTTTGAGGTGCCGATCGGCACCCGGGGCGATGTCTACGATCGCTATCTCGTCCGGATGGAAGAGATGCGGCAGGCGTTGCGGATCATCCGCCAGTGCCTGGATCAGATGCCGACCGACGGACCGCTGATGCTGAACGAATCGAATTACGTCATCCCACCACACGCGACCGTGCTCCGCACCGCCGAAGACATGCAGCGTCATTTCGTGTGGGTAATCAAGGGTTTCGAGGCGCCCAAGGGCGAGGTCTATATGGCGATCGAGCACTCCAAGGGCGAGCTCGGATACTACATCTACTCGGACGGCTCCAATATGCCGTATCGGATGCGACTGCGGACTCCCGACTTCGTGAACCTGCAGGTGCTACCGTATATGGCGCAGGGAGCCATGCTCGCTGATGTGGTCGCGCTGATCGGTACGATCGATATCGTGCTCGGGTCGGTAGACCGTTAGCGGGCAACAGACCGGGTAAATGCACGCGGTGCAACGCGCCGAGGTGCAGTACACTCTGGGAGCCTTCGGGACCGGAACATGACCGGGAATGCGACAGGCTCTCTCCGTGTGAAGGTGGGACACGATTGTCTCGCTCTTCAGGCGCGGTTGGGGCCGCGCGCCACGGCATCGGGTTGAGCGTCAACGGGGTGGCGCGCGCCGGAGCATAGAGGGGGAAACGTTTCCAACATGAGCGACCAACCGCTCTGGATTTCGTTTGTGGTCGGGTTCATCGTCCTGAACGTCCTGCTGATTGGCATGGCGTACATGACGTGGGCCGAACGCAAGGTCATGGCCTACATGCAGGATCGCATCGGGCCAAATCGGACCGGCCCGTTTGGCCTGCTCCAGCCGATTGCTGACGCAGTCAAGCTGATCGGCAAGGAAGACCTGATCCCGAAGTTCGCCGACAAGCGCATCTTCGTGATCGCACCGCTGGTGTCGTTCGTCACCGCTCCGCTCGCCGGCCTGGTGATCCCATTCGGCGACCATGTGACGATTGCCGGACGCCAGATCAACCTCTACGCAACTGACATCAACATCGCCGTCCTCTACGTTCTTGCGCTCAGCTCAATCGGCGTCTACGGCATCATCCTCGGTGGCTATGCGTCAGCGAACCGCTATTCGCTGCTCGGTGCGTTGCGCGCCGCAGCACAGGTCATCTCGTACGAGATCGTCCTGGGGCTGTCGCTCGTTGGCATTTTCATCATCGCGGGTTCGCTCTCGCTGGTCGACATCCTCAATCAGCAGCGCCAGACGCTCGATCTGTTCGGCACTGGCCTGCAGATCCCCAACTGGTTCATCTTCTATCAGCCGCTGGCGTTCGTGATCTTCCTTATCGCTGCGGTGGCGGAGACGAACCGTCTCCCGTTTGACCTCCCGGAAGCAGAAACGGAGTTGATCTCCGGCTTCCACACTGAGTACTCCGGATTCCGCTTCTCGTTCTACTTCCTGGCCGAGTACATCAGCATGATCGTCATTTCGCTGTTCGCAGCGACGCTCTTCCTCGGCGGCACGGATGGCCCGGTCGCTGATGGAGCGTGGTGGCTGATCCTGAAGGCAATGATCTTCCTGTTCTTCTACATCTGGCTGCGCACGACGCTGCCACGTTTCCGCTACGATCAGTTGATGGGTATTGCCTGGAAGGTGCTGCTGCCGCTGGCGCTGCTGAATATTGTCGTGACAGGGTTTGTCCGACTCGCCTTCAATAATCAGCTCTGGTAGGGGGATGACGCGTGACACGGCTCAGGGACACACGGGGGTGGAGATCAGATGACGCCTGAGGTGCTCGTATTCGACATCCTGGCGGTGATTGCGATCATCGCCGGCATCGGGGTGGTCGTGTCGCGCAATCCGGTGCATAGCGCCGTTGCGCTCGTCGTGACGTTCATCAACCTCGCCGGGATCTTCGTGATGCTGCGCGCCGAGTTTCTCGCCGCAGTGCAGATCATTGTCTATACCGGCGCGATCCTGGTGCTGGTGCTCTTCGTCATCATGCTCGTTGACATGGACGACCTGCCGGAATTCCACGGCGGCGCACCACTGCAACGCATGTTTGCGATTGCCATCGGTCTCATCCTGCTCGGCGAAGTTGCGGCGGCAGTGCTGACACGCACCGTCGTTGGTCAGCCGGGGCCGTGGAATGAAGAGACGATCGCTGCTGCAGGCGGCAATGTCCAGGTGCTCGGGCAGTTCCTCTATTCGGGCTACGTGTTGCCGATCCAGGCAACCGCCATCGTGCTGCTTGTCGGCACCATCGGCGCGCTGGTGATGGCACGGCCGGATGAGCCAACGACGCGAGCACGCAGCCGCACGACAGGCACGATCTCACTCGGCCACTCGCGTGGCGCTGACCTGGTGGCACTGCCGACCGGCGCACCGACGGCACGCGTCATTCGCCACGAAGACGTACGCGATGGGCTGGTTATGGTGACATCAGCCGATGCCTACACCGAGCATGCAGCCTGGGCGGGCACCGACGTACCGAGCGGGGCCGATGCGGATGAATATCCGACCGGTGCCGGTATCGGCAGTGAGGAGAATCGCTGATGGGTGAGCTAACCGCCACGCACTTTCTCTTGCTGAGTGCGGCACTATTCATCACCGGGATGATGGGGGTTCTCACCCGTCGCAACGTGCTGGTGATCTTCATGAGCGTCGAGCTCATGGTCAACGCCGTCAACGTGTCGTTCATAGGCTTCGCCTGGGAACAGAACTCGATGATCGGCCAAACGTTTGCACTCTTCGTCATCGCTATCGCGGCAGCCGAGGCCGTGCTTGGACTCGGCATCGTCATGGCGCTATCGCGCCGGGCCGATACGGTTGACGTCGGAGAGGTCACAGAGCTGCGTGACTAGCGCAGCACGCTACTGGGGAACGTCTGACGCGGGGGCGCGTCAGGATCGGGGCAGCAGGGAGCTGTCCCTCGTAGGGGAGAGAGCCAGTCGATGAAGGATCTGCTCTTCTTGATCCCGTTGCTGCCACTCCTGGCGGCGGTGATCAACAGCCTGTTCGGGCGCTGGTTACTCCGCGACCTGGCAGGACCGATCGCGACCGTTTCGGTCATCGGGTCGTGGGTTGTCAGTCTGCTCGTCTTCATCGACCAGCTTGGCTCCGATACGCCGCTCACGCAGCACCTGTTCACCTGGATTCCGGCCGGTGATTTCCAGATCCCGGTCACGCTGCATGTCGATCACCTGACGGCAGTGATGCTGATGGTTGTCACAACCGTCGGCTCGCTGGTGCATGTCTACTCCAACGGCTACCTGAAGGGCGACACGGGCTTCTACCGCTTCTTCGCTTACCTGCCACTGTTCGTCTTCTCGATGCTGATGCTCGTCCTCGCAGACAACTACCTGCTGCTCTTCTTCTTCTGGGAGGGCGTCGGACTCTGCTCGTACCTGCTGATCGGCTACTACTTCAAGCGCACATCCGCAACGAACGCGGCGAAGAAGGCGTTCATCGTCAACCGCGTTGGTGACGTCGGCTTCGGTATCGGCATCATGCTGATCTTCGTCAAGACCGGCTCGATGGTCTTCAGCGAGGTCTTCGCCGCCATCCCGTCCGTTGCCGGATCGACCGTGACACTGATCGCTATCCTGCTATTCATCGGTGCAACCGGTAAGTCTGCACAGTTGCCACTCTTCGTCTGGTTGCCGGACGCGATGGAAGGCCCAACGCCGGTTTCCGCACTCATCCACGCCGCGACAATGGTCACGGCTGGTATTTACATGATCGCCCGGTCGTTCCCGATCTATGTCGCAACCGACGATGCGCGACTCATCATCTCGATCGTTGGTGTCGCGACGGCCTTCATGGCCGGCACGATCGCGGTCACACAGTTCGACATCAAGCGTGTCATCGCCTACTCGACGGTGTCGCAACTCGGGTTCATGGCCTTCGCGCTCGGCGTGGGTGCCTGGATCCCGGCGATCTTCCACCTCGTGACCCATGCCTTCTTCAAGGGTCTGCTCTTCCTTGGCTCGGGCTCCGTCATCCACGGGATGCACGAGGAGCAGGACATGCGCCGCATGGGTGGCCTGAAGAAGTACATGCCGATCACCTACTGGACATTCCTGATCGCTGCCGCCGCCAACGCCGGCCTCATCCCGCTCGCAGGTTTCTGGAGTAAGGACGAGATCATCGTCGGTGCCTTCGTGAACCACTCCTACATCATCATGACCGTCGGCCTGCTCGCGGCATTCTTCACCTCGCTCTACATGTTCCGGGTCGTCTTCATGACGTTCCACGGCAAGGAGCGCTTCGATCCGCACGAAATCCATCCGCACGAATCGCCGCGGCTGATGACGATCCCGCTGATCCTGCTGGCGATACCGGCGGCATTGATCGGCTTCCTCGGCTTCCCGCCGGAAGATGGCTGGATCCATCGATTCCTGTCGCCAAACTTCACCCTCGATGGCGCGCATGAAGCCGCAATCGCATCGTTAAATGCGGTCGAAGGCGCGACCGAGCATCATGTCTCGATGGCGACAACACTGACACTGGGTGGCATATCAACACTGATCGCCCTGGCGGGTGCCTGGATCATGTACATGGCCTACATCAAGAAGGCCCCGGCGTTCGATCCGAACACCTGGGCAGAGCGCCTGGGCGGGCTGTACACCTTCGTGTCGCGCAAGTGGATGGTCGACGAACTGTACGAGACGCTGATTATCCACCCGCTGTATCTGTTCTCGATTTTCCTGTGGCGGATCGTTGATGCCGGTATCATCGACGGCGCGGTGAACGGCGTCGCGGGCGTTGTCGGATTCACGTCCGGACGATTGCGCCGTGTGCAAACCGGATTCGTCGCGAACTACGCGTTCGCCATCGCCCTCGGGGCAGCGGTGATCGTCGGTGCGTACTTCGTCTTCGTCAGCAACCTGTTCTCGTGATGAGTGCGGGCGATATGGAAATGGTCGAATCGAGACAGGTGAGACAGATCGTGACGATGACAATGGTCCCGGAGGCAGCTCGGGTGGAGGGGGCAACATCCCGTGAGTGACTTCCCAATCCTTAGCCTGATCACGTACTTGCCGCTGCTCGGCGCGCTCGTGATCTTCTTCTGGGCCAAGGCAACGCCGGACACGACGCGCAAGATCGCGCTCTGGTCGTCCGCCGCGTCGTTCCTTGCGTCACTCGTGATGCTGGCGAGCTTCGATTCGAACTCGTCCGGCATGCAGATGACTGAGCACATCACCTGGCTGCCCAGCGTCGGTATTAACTACGACATGGGAGTCGACGGCATATCAGTGCTGCTGGTCGTGCTGACGACGATGCTCAGCATGCTGGCCGTCATCTGGTCGATGGGGCCGGTTCAGACGCGCGTACGCGAATACTTCATCGCGATCCTGCTGCTGGAGATGGGCATGATCGGCGTCTTCGTGGCGCTCGACCTGTTCCTCTTCTACATCTTCTTCGAGCTGTCGCTGATCCCGATGGCCCTGCTTATCGGCGTCTGGGGTAGCCAGAACCGCGTCTACGCAGCGGTGAAGTTCTTCCTTTACACGCTGGCCGGCTCGCTGCTGATGCTCGTCGGTATCGTTGCGACCTATCAGGCGTACTACGAACAGACCGGCGTGCGTACGCTGAACGTGATCCAGCTGGCCGAAGGGAACTACGGCCACAACTTCCAGATGTGGGTCTTCGCGGCGTTCTTCATTGCGTTTGCGATCAAGGTGCCGATGTGGCCGTTCCATACATGGTTGCCGGACGCTCATACGGAAGCTCCGACGGCCGGTTCGGTTCTGCTGGCGGGCGTGCTGCTGAAGATCGGCGGCTACGGCATGATCCGCTTCAACCTGTCGCTGTTCGAGGACGCCTCGCGCACGTGGGCACCGTGGATCGTCGCCATCTCGGTCATCGCCATCATTTACGGCGCACTCGTCGCGTTGCCACAACCCGACATGAAGAAGCTGATCGCCTACTCATCGGTCAGTCACATGGGCTTCGTCACGCTCGGCATCTTCTCATTCACGATGCAGGGCCTCTATGGCGCGATGATCGTCATGCTCTCGCACGGTCTGGTTACGAGCGGCCTGTTCATGTGCGTCGGCGTTGTCTACGACCGCGCCCACACACGCCTCATCAGCGCCTTCGGCGGCCTGGCTCAACGAATGCCGGTCTATGCATCGCTCTTCGGCATCCTCGTGTTCGCGTCGATCGGTCTGCCGGGTCTCTCCGGTTTCGTCGGTGAGTTCCTGGCGATCATCGGAGTGTTCCGCGAATACTACTGGGCCGGTGCGATCGCGTTCACCGTCGTCATCTTTGCAGCGTGGTACATGCTGTGGCTCTACCAGCGCGTCGTCTTCATGCGCCAGCCTGAGGATCTGCCCGATCCGGGCGACAACGAGTTGACGCCGGAAGAGCGCGCAATGCTGGCCAGCGCCGGTCATGGGCACGGACACGGGCATGGCGATGCGCACGGCCTGCCGGCTGTCTCAGGTGGCTCCGGTGCGGTTGCCCACGCAGAAGAGCATCATGGGATCTCATGGCCGGATCTTGATAAGCGAGAGATCACGGCGATCGCGCCGCTGGTCATTCTCTCGATCGTCATGGGCGTCTGGCCCGGTCCGTTCATGAACATCATGCAGAGAACGCTGGAAGCCGTTCTCGCTTCATTCGGTAGCCTCGGGGTTTAGGGAGCGGGATGCGCGACCGGATGGCGACCAGGGCATCCGGTAACGGCGAGTAGTTCCAACAGGGGGACACGTGGACACGGTTACGCAACTCTTCCCGCACATCAACCCGGATGTGACGCTGATCATCCCGCAGTTGATCGTGCTCGGCACGGCGTTGCTGCTGCTGCTCGGCGATCTCATGCTGGATCGCTCGCGCCATCGCGTGCTGACCATGCTGACGCTCGTCGGACTCAGCGCGGCACTCATCGCCAACTTCTTCTACATTGGCGTCAATCGGACGACCTTCAACGGGATGTTCCGCGCTGACGACGTCAGTGTGTTCATCAACCTGATCGCGCTCATCGGCTCGATCCTGTCGGTGATGATCTCGGCGAGCTATCTGGAGAAGAAGGTCGAACCGGGCAGCATGCCGCTGCCGGAGTACTACGTTCTGCTGCTCTTCTCAACGCTCGGCGCGATGGTCGTCGGCTCGGCCGGCGATCTGCTGATGGTCTTCATCGGCATCGAGATGGGTTCGCTGGCGATCTACGCCCTGACCGGCTTCGCCCGCAAGCGCCTGACATCGCTCGAAGGTTCGCTGAAATACTTCCTGCTCGGTCTGTTCGCCTCTGCCATCCTGCTCTACGGCATGGCCTGGGTGTATGGCGCGACCGGCACGACAAACCTCGATGGAATCGCAACCGCGCTCTCCGGCACCGTCACCGATGGCAACCTGGAGCCCTCGCTCCTGCTGGCGCTGTTGCTCCTGACGGTCGGCCTCGGCTTCAAGATCGCGGCTGTGCCGTTCCACATGTGGACTCCAGATGCGTATCAGGGCGCGCCGACGCCGGTTTCCGCCTACATGTCGGTCATCCCGAAGGTCGCCGGCTTCGCAGCGATGATTCGCATCTTCCCGCAGGCACTCGCGCCGATGCGCGACGAGTGGGTCACGCTCCTCGGCATTCTGGCGCTGATCACAATGGCGCTGGGCAACATCGTCGCCGTCTCGCAGCGTGACGTAAAGCGTATGCTCGCCTACTCATCGATCGGACATACGGGCTATGCCCTGGCCGGCCTCGCCGCGTTTGGCGCAGTGCAGGCAGTTGATGACCGCTCAGTGTCGTCCGTGCTGTACTACCTGTTCGCCTACGCGTTCATGAACGTCGGTGCGTTCGCGATCGTTGCCTGGCTGCAGGAGCGCGGTGGCGGCACCAACATCGACGACTTCAACGGCCTCGCCTCACGTTCACCGCTGGCAGCCTTAGCGATGACGGTCTTCATGTTCTCGCTCATGGGTATCCCACCGCTCGTCGGCTTCTACGCGAAGTACTACGTGATTGTCGCGACGATCGAAGCCGACATGATCTGGCTGGCGATCGCGATCGTCCTCGCGTCAGCTGTGTCAGCGTTCTTCTATCTCAGAGTTGTCGCGGCGATGTACTTCTCACCTGCGCCGGACACAGAGATGCAGCCGAGCCGCGTCCCGCTGATGGCAACCGGCCTTGCGGTCATGACCATTGGAACACTCGTTGCCGGCATCTTCTCGAGCCAGGTCTTCAACCTCGCTCAGAACTGGATCAACGCCTTCAGCACAACGATTGCAATGCGGTAGGGAACGGCCCTCACCGCTGCCCAAAGGGCTCCCGCCCCCTCTCCCAATACTGGGAGAGGGGGTGACCTGTGTTTGGGGGTAGGCTGCCGTGACGCAGAATTCCGCAGACGCTAGAAGGACTGGAGCGTTGTCGCTCCAGTCCTTCCAGCGGCCAAATGAGGGGAGGAGTGAGTGAGACTGACCGGCGGTGCGTCCTGTCACCCCGCCGATCACCAACATTGTCTGTCACAGCCGGTTCGTGCACATCGGACGAAAGACCCAAGTTTGATCTGGGACCC
>JAMLIA010000010.1 GCA_023954495.1 Thermomicrobiales bacterium
AGAGGGTGCCGGTTTCCTGATCGCGATGGGTGTGTTCGACCGCTCGCGCCCGATGATCGCCGCGATTGCGGTTGGCGTCATCCAGCGCTGTCTGGACGAATCGATCGCCTACGCGATGGAGCGCCAGACGATGGGACAGCCAATCATCCAGCACCAGTCGGTCGGCGACAAGATCGCGCAGATGGCGGTGCGCGCCGAGGCGGCACGGTTGCTGACCTACCAGTCTGCCGCGCGCTACGACGCCGGAGAACGCAACACGCTGGAGTCGGCGTACGCCAAGGTGTTCGGTGCGGACAGCGCAATGTGGGCGGCGACAGAGGCGGTGCAGGTCTTTGGCGGCAACGGCTATTCCGAAGAGTTCCCGGTCGCCAAGCTATTCCGTGACGCGAAGTTGCTGCAGATCTACGAGGGCACCAGCGAGATTCAGCATCACGTCATTCGCCGCGAGCTGATTCGCGCGCGCACGACGAAATGACGTGATTCACATAGGCGTTCTGCCAAACCGTGCAGTACTATAGACCTACCTTTCTTCGAGAGTGATCGTGGCGGAAGACGCGATTCGCGGTGGCTCTGCCGCGCGATGACACGCCAGCGATCCGCGACGATCCGGCCAGAGCGCCACATGTGGCGCGGACGGAGAGTTCGCCATGCGGATCAGGTCGATCGGCGTCGTCGGCGCAGGGACGATGGGTGGTGGTATCGCCGCGTTGGCGGCGTCGGTCGGCATTCCGGTCGTGCTGCTCGATGTCGCCGGAAATCGCGATCGCAACGAGCCGGCTAAGCGCGGCCTCGATCGGGCACTGAAATCTCGCCCGCCGTCGTTCCTGGATGCACGCAGCGCGCGGCTGATCACACTCGGCAACATCGAGGACGACCTGCCCTTGCTGGCAGGCTGCGACTGGATCATCGAAGCGGTCGTCGAGCAGCCCGGGCCGAAACGCGCGCTCTATGCACAGCTTGAGCCGCTGCTGGGCGCAGACACGATCATCTCCTCGAACACGTCCGGCATCCCGATGCAGGTGCTGACCGAAGGCCGCAGTCCGGCGTTCCGCAAGCGCTTCTTCGGCACTCACTTCTTCAATCCACCGCGCTACCTGCACTTGCTGGAGATCATCCCCGGACCGGAGACCGACCCGGTCATCATCGAGACGGTCGAGCAGTTCGCCGATGTCGTGCTTGGCAAGGGCACGGTGCGGGCAAAGGACGTGCCCGGCTTCATCGGCAACCGACTCGGCGTCTACGGGATGCTGCAGGCGATCCGGCTGATGGAGCAGACCGGCCTGTCGATTGACGAGGTCGACGCGCTGACTGGCCCGCTCATTGGCCGTCCGCGGTCGGCCACGTTCCGCACTGCCGACCTGACCGGACTGGATATTCTGCTGCATGTCGCCGACGGACTCTCCGAGGCGACCGGCGAAGACTACGGCTTGCCGGACTGGGTGCGCGCGCTCGTCGCTGACGGGCGGCTGGGTGAAAAGAGTGGGGCTGGCTTCTACAAGCGTGTCGGTCGCGACATCCTGACGCTCAACCCAACGACGATGGACTATGAACCGCGTGCGGCGGTCGAGTCGCCGGAGCTGGGGGCACTCGCTCGTCGACCGCTGGCGGAGCGCTTGCGCGGTGCGCTGGATCTGCCCGGCGCGCACGGCGAGTTCCTGCGATCCCTGTTCTTCACCACGAGCCATCAGACGCTGACGCTCACGCCGCAGATCGCCTGGGATGTCCCGTCGGTCGATCACGCGCTGGAGTGGGGCTTCGCCTGGGAGATGGGTCCATTCCGGCAGATGGACGCCGTCGGGCTGGATGTCGTTCGCGACGGCCTGCGGAGTGCGGGGCTGGATGAGCCGACGCTGTTGCGCACTGCGGGCGAGCGCTTTTATGACGATGCTGACGGGTTGCCGTCGGCGCGAGCGCTGGATGGCACGCTACAGCCGCTGCGTGATCGCCCCGGTGTTGTGAGCCTGCCGACACGCAAGTCTGAAGGCCGCACGCTCATCGCAGGTGACGATGCGTCGGTGATCGATCTGGGCGATGGCGTGGCGATGCTGGAACTGCACTCCAGGCTGAACACGCTCGGCGAGCGGACGTTCTCGATCCTGCGGCAGGCGCTGGAGCTGGTCGACCAGCAGGGCTATGTCGGCCTGGTGATCGGCAGCGATGATGCGCGCGCGTTTTCGGCCGGCGCGAATCTGAACCAGATCGCCAGCCTGGCCCGTGAGGGGGACTGGGCCGCAGCCGAACGTGATGTGGACACATTCCAGCAGGCCACGATGAGCCTGCGGCGTGCGCCGTTCCCGGTTGTGGCGGCGGCCTTTGGGTTGGCGCTCGGTGGTGGGGCCGAGGTCGCGATGCACAGCGACCATGTCCAGGCTGCCGCCGAGCTGAACATCGGCCTCGTCGAGGTCGGCGTTGGGCTGATACCGGCTGGTGGCGGGACGAAGGAGCTGTTGGTCCGCTTCACCCAGGAGCTTGAGCCATACATCGAAGCTGATCCGTTCGAGGCGGTCCGCCGCGCGTTCATGCCGATTGCGCTGGCGCAGACCAGCCAGAGCGCACACGAAGCGCGAGCGATCGGGTTTCTCCGTCCACACGACCGCATCACGATGAATCGCGACCGACTGATCGGCGATGCTAAAGCGGCGGTGCTGGCGCTCGCGCCGGGCTACGTTGCCCCAGTCGATCGACGCATTCGGGCGCTGGGGCAGGAGGCGCTGGGCAATCTGCGCATGGCGCTCTGGACGTTCCGCGAGGCCGGGCAGGCCAGCGACCACGACGTGATCATTGGCGAGAAGCTAGCCTGGGTGCTGGCGGCCGGAGACGGACCGCCACGCGAGGTCAGCGAGCAGGATCTGCTCGACTTCGAGCGCGAGGCGTTCCTCAGTCTGCTCGGCACCCAGAAGACGCAACAACGCATCGACCATATGCTGCAGACCGGCAAACCGCTCCGCAACTGAGAAAGCAGGGAGACACCAATGCGCGAGGCAGTCATCGTCAGTGCAATGCGCAGTCCGACGGCGCGCGGGAAAGCCGACGGCGCTCTGGCCGGCGTCCACCCGGTCGAGCTCTCGGCGACGGTCATGCGCGCTGCCGTCGAGCAGGCTGGTGTCGCACCAGCCGACGTCGAGGATGTGGTCTGGGGCTGCGCGATGCCGGAGGCGGCACAGGGCCTCAACATCGCCCGTTTGGCGCTGTTGCGGGCCGGCATGCCGGTCGAGACGTCTGGCACGACCGTCAATCGATTCTGCTCGTCCGGGCTGCAAACGATCGCAATGGGTGCGCAGGCGATCATGACCGAAATGGCTGATGTGGTGCTGGCTGGTGGCGTCGAGATGATGAGCCAGGTGCCAATGACCGGCTACCACACGCGCATCAATCCCGAAGACATCGAGAGCTACATCGGCATGGGTTACACCGCCGAGCGCGTGGCCCAGCGCTGGGGCATCACCCGCGCGCAGCAGGACGAATACGCGTACAACAGCCAGCGCAAGGCTGCCGAAGCCTGGCAGCGTGACGCCTTCGCCGACGAGATCGTCACCGTACCGGTGCAGCGGATCGTCTGGCATGGCGCAGAGCGTGAGATCGAGGACGAGCCGGTGCGCCGCGACGAGACGATGCGGCCGGAAACGACGGTCGAGGGTTTGGCAAAGCTGCGGCCAGCGTTCAAGGCCAACGGCTCGGTGACTGCCGGCAACGCCAGCCCGTTTAGCGACGGTTCGGCGGCGGTTCTGCTAATGAGTCGGGAGGACGCCGAGGCGCGCGGCCTGACGCCGCTGGCGCGTTTCGTCAGCTTCGCGACCGCCGGTGTCGATCCGGACATCATGGGCATCGGGCCGGCGAAGGCGGTGCCGAAGCTGCTCGATCGGCTGGGCATGTCGCTGGACGACATCGACCTGATCGAATTCAACGAAGCCTTCGCCGCTCAGGTGCTGGCAGTGATTCAGGAGATCAACCTGCCTGAGGAGAAGATCAACGTCAACGGCGGCGCAATCGCGCTCGGTCATCCGCTCGGCGCGACCGGCGCGAAGCTGACGGCCAGCCTGATCCACGAGCTGCGGCGGCGCGGCGGCGGCAATGGGCTGGTGACGATGTGCGTCGGCGGCGGGATGGGTGCTGCCGCGGTTCTCGAGGTCTACGGGGCTGACTGAATCTCGCTCTCGCATGCAATCTCGATGTGCGATGTATCAGCAGGGAGGCTCATGATGCACGGTCTGATGATGGACTACCAGCTCACCCTCGATGCGATTCTCCGGCGGGCGGAAACGTTCTTCGCGCATAAGGAGATCGTCACCCGCATGCCGGACCGCGACTTGCATCGATATACCTATGCCGACTTTGTGGGCCGCGCCAAGCAGCTCGCCATGGCGCTCGCCGAGTTGGGCGTTCAGCCGGGCGACCGCGTGGCGACGCTCGCCTGGAATCACTACCAGCACCTCGAAGCCTATTTCGGCATCCCGATCATGGGCGGCGTGCTGCATACGCTGAACCTGCGCCTGCCGCCAGAAGATCTCGTCTACATCGTTAACCACGCGGACGACCGTGTCCTGATCGTCGATCAGGCGCTGCTGCCGCTCGTCGAGCGCATTCGCAGCAACAGCAACATCGAGCACGTCATCGTCATTGCGCCGGATGGCAGCGCGCCGGAGGGGATGACGAACTACGAGGACTTCATCGCCGGCCACGATGCGGCGGACTTCCGCCAGCCGGAGATCGACGAGGGCCAGGCGGCTGCGATGTGCTACAGCTCTGGCACGACCGGGCGGCCGAAGGGTGCGGTCTACTCGCACCGCGCACTGGCGCTGCATTCGTTGGCATCCGCTGCGGCGGACACTTGCGGCGTTCAGGAGCGCGATGTCGTCCTTCCGGTCGTGCCGATGTTCCATGTCAATGCCTGGGGATTGCCATTCACTTCAACGATGGTCGGCGCAACGCAGGTGATGCCCGGCCCGTTCCTCGATGCCCAGAGTCTGCTGGAGCTGTACCAGAGTGAGCGCGTCACCCTGACCGCCGGTGTGCCGACGATCTGGCTGGGCCTTTTGCAGACGCTCGACAAGGACCCCGACGCCTGGGATCTCAGCAGCATGCGGACGCTGCTGGTCGGTGGACAGGCCGCGCCGAAGAGCATGATCCAGGGGTTCCGCGATCGCCACGGGCTGGAAGTTGTCCATGCCTGGGGCATGACCGAGACGACGCCGCTTGGCAGCGTTGCGATCCTCACCTCGGACATGGAGGATCTGCCGATCGCCGAGCAGGACAACTTCCGCGCCAAGCAGGGTCGCCCTGTCCCGTTCGTCGAGATTCGCGCCAGCGGCGAGGACGGTCTGGTGCCGTGGGACGGCAAAACGATGGGCGAGCTGGAGGTGCGCGGGCCGTGGATCGCCGGTCACTACTACGACAACCCGGACGCGGAGGTGTCGTTCACCGAAGATGGCTGGTTCCGCACCGGCGACATCGTCTCCATTGATGCCCATGGCTTCATCCAGATTCAGGATCGCGCCAAGGACGTCGTCAAGTCGGGCGGCGAGTGGATCAGCTCGGTGGCGCTGGAGAACGCGCTGATGGGCCACCCGGCCATCGTCGAGGCGGCGGCGTTCGCCGTGCCGCATCCGCGCTGGCTGGAGCGCCCGATGGCGGTTGTCGTCCTGCGCGATGGCGTGTCGGTCGATGCCGAAGAGCTACAAACCTATCTGGCCGAACAGTTCCCGAAGTGGTGGTTGCCGGACCGCATTGATGTCGTGGATGCTATCCCGCGCACCTCGACCGGCAAGTTTCAGAAGTCGGTGCTGCGCGAGCAGTACGCGGATGCGTATGGCGGAGGAGTGAGCTAGAGCGCTGCGCCGGTGCCGAATACGCACCTTTGTGAGCGGGCTACTCGTCGTCAGTCGGCGCTGACATCGCGTGGCCCCAGGTGCGGCCCTCGGCGGCGAGGGCCATCTTGCGTTCTGCCCAGTAGCGGTTCGTACGGTAGAGGCTCTCGAACGTGCCCGCGTCGCTCCAGAAGCCATCGAGCTCGACCCAGCGGAGCTGCCCGGCGTTGAGGTAGAAGTTGTTGACGTCGGTGATCTCCAGCTCGCCACGGTCGGAAGGCTCGAGCTGACGGATCAGATCGAACACCTGCTCGTCGAAAATGTAGAGGCCGGTGACCGCGAAGTTGCTTCGCGGGTTCCGCGGCTTCTCCTCGATGGTAATGATGCGCTGCGGGTCGGCTTCGTCGAACACCGGGCAGCCGAAGCGTTGCGGATCGGGCACGGTCTTGAGGAACAGCAGTGCGCCGCCGTCGAACTCCTCGACGGCCGGCCGGATGTCGGCGTCGGTCGTGTTGTCGCCGAGAATGACGCAGATCGGCTCGCCGTCGGCGAACTCCTCGCAGAGCCCGAGCGCCTCAGCGATGCCACCTTCGTTCTCCTGATAGGTGTATTCCAGATGGCGGACGCCGAACTTCCTGCCTGTCTGAAGGACCGGCAGGAAGTGCCCGGCATGTGGGCCACCGGTCACGACCATGATCTCGTCGACCCCGGCCGAGACGAGTGTCGTGATCGGGTAGTAGACCATTGGCTGGTCGTAGACCGGCAGGAGATGCTTGTTGGTTGCGTGCGTCAGTGGGTAGAGCCGGCTGCCGAGTCCGCCGGCAAGGATGATCCCTTTCACCGTCGCCTCCCGTTATCTGTCAGCCACGCTCGACGCGGCGCACGAGTCGATAGCCACCGTACGTTATCGCCAGACCGATCAGGACGCCGAGCAGCTGCTTCCAGCCGAATCCGGTGCCCGGTCGGCCCAGGGCCAGCGGGTCAGCAAAGAGCGACGCAAGCAGGATGAGCACGCCAATGACCAGCACGGCGTAGGCGGCAAACGCTATCTGTTCGCGCATCGCCTGGTGCCCCCTGTCTGCCGTTGTCATCAACGAAAAGCCGGACTCAGCGCCGGCCGGAGTATAGCACCGGCGTACGGCCGACCAGACGCAGCGACGCCCCCACCTGGCCGGCAGGGGCGTCGCTGACGAGGTGCGCGAGGCGCACGAGCTACTGGTTGATCTTGATGACCTGACCCATGCCCGGGACAACGCCGAAGTTCGAGATATAGATCGAATCGTCGGATCCGATTGCCATGCCGGTTGGCATGACCAGCCCGTTGGACATGATCGTCGTCTGCGTGCCGTCCGATGCAACCTTGACGAGCGCGCCGGTCATCGTTGATGGATCATCCGGGTTGACTGCCAGCAGACCGTTCTGGGCCATCTCCAGCACGTACATGTTGCCGTGGCTGTCGAAGGCGATGTCGAGGATGTTGGTGAAGCCTTCTGCCACAACCGACATGTCGTCCGGCCCGGCGATGCGCCAGACGCGAGCGGCACCGACCTCGAACGGGAAGCCGGTCAGCTCACCGACGTAGTACGCACCGTCCGGTCCCTGAACGATACCGGTCGGGACGCCCTGCATCGGGATCTGAACACCATCCGGCAGGCCGAGGAACGGTGGGGCATCGACCATGCGGTCATCGATGACGCCCAGCGTCTCGAAGGTGGTGTTGTCGCCGTCCGGATGGACGTTGACAATGCCGTTCATACCGGAGTCAGCAACGACGAAGCCGCTCTCAGTCAGGACGAGCGAGAACGGGTTGGAGTCGATTGCGCCACCGTCGGGGTTCGCCGAGGACTCGTAGGCGGAAACGTCAGCGATGCTGTCCCACGTGCCATCGTCGTTGATTGCCAGGATGGTGCCGAATTCACTCGCCGCGTCGCCAACCAGTGCTGGGCCGACGGCGTCGCGGTTCTCGGCCGACGTGCCGAGGCCGATGATGGTGTAGAGCTGTCCCATGTCACCGACGACGACGTCGTGCGGGCCCGTGACATCTTCACCGAAGTTAACCGATGGCAGGCCGGTCACGACCTGCTCCTGCGTGCCGTTGGCGACGCGAGTGATCGCGCCACTGGTGCCAGCGCAGACCGTCACGGCGTCGTCGCCTTCGCCGATGGTGGCGCAGGCATCGCCGGCAGTGCCTGCTTCGGCGACGTAGACCGCGCCATCACTGGCAACGGTCAGGCCGCGTGGGCCCTGCAGACCGGTGGCTACGACAGCGACCGTTGAGGCGGCTGCACGCAGCTTGACGATCTGGCCCATGCCCGGCATGACGCCGAAGTTGGCGACGTAGATGCCGCCGTTGTTGATCGTCATCCCAGTCGGAGCGATCAGGCCGTTGTCAGCGAGGACAGTATGTGAGCCGTCGGCCTCGACGCGGACGACCGCGCCGGCGAATGCGGCAGGATCTTCCGAGCTCTCAGCAGCCAGTAGACCGCCGGATGCGATCTCGAGCGCGTAGAGGTGGCCGAGGTCGTCGAAGCCGAGATCGACGAGATTGGTGAAGCCGGTAGCAGCGACCGTCATCTCGCCATCTTCAAGTGCATCGCCATCGCCGTCATTGTCAGCAACGCGCCAGATGCGCGCCGAGCCAACATTGAACGGGAATCCGGTGAGCTCACTGACGTAGAACGCGCCATCCGGTCCCTGGGCAACCGAGGTTGGCACAGCTTCCATCGGGATCTGCGCGCCCGGATCGAGGCCGAGGAACGGTGGGGCGTCAACCATTTGTGGCGGGAAGACGGCGAACGTGGAAACGTCGCCCTCTGCGGTCACGCTCAGCACGGCATTTGCACCGGCGTCAGCAACCAGGAAGCCGCCATCGACCATCGTGAACCCGTACGGGTTCGTGTCGATCGCGCCGCCGTCAGGATTGGCGTCGACTTCGTAGCCGGAAACATCGGCTACTTCAGTCCAGGTGTTGGTGTCGGTATCGACCTTGAGAATCGCACCGAAGCCGTTGGCCTTGTCACCAGCGATCGGGCGAACCTGCGAAGGATCGGCACCAAGGCCGGTCAGGACGTAGATTGTTCCGTCCGGAGCGATCTGGATGTCGGCGACCGTGCCGGGCAGGCCGGAGGCGACCGTCGTGGCGGTGCCATCAACGACCTTGATGACGGATCCGGAGTTGGTGAAGCAGACCGTCAGGTCGTCGGCCGGGTCGCCAACCTGGAGGCAGTCATCCGGTGATGCGGCGTCCGGTGAGCCGGCGTCGGTCAGATACATCGCGCCAGCGGCGTCGAATGCGATGCCGCGCGGCGAAGTTCCAGGCCGTCGTTGACGACATCGAACTGCGGCGTCATCGACTCAAGCAGCTCGGCACCGACGCGGCGGAGGAGCACCTTGTACTGATCGTCATTGTTCGGGTGGTATTCGAACACCGCGCGCTCGAACCACTGGGTCAGCACGGTGTCGCCGTCGCTGTTGGTCTCCATGTCCGGCTCCGAAATCGGATAGCCGAAGAGGAGCAGTGACTCGCGGAGGGAAATGCCCTCATCGCCGAAGTCGAGGCCGTGGCTGGACCAGTAGCCGATGAACTCTGGTGCGATGGCGTGACCAGTTGTCTCGAAGAAGTTGTCGGAGCTCGGATCGGCCTGTGGGAAGGTCATCCAGTCGCGACCCTGCATGTCGAGAGTCTGGGCGCCGAGGCGTCCGAAGAGAACGTTATAGACAGTACCCGCATTCTCTGGATGCAACTCGAAGCGCTGGCGCTCGAAGTACTGCACCAGAAGGGTCTGCCCGGTGTCCGGGTTGACCTCATCGTGGGCGTCTGTTAGCGGATAGCCGAAGACCGGCAGTCCACCGTTGGCATTCCAGAAGTCGAGAAACTCATCGCAAATGCTGAAGCCGGTGACGTCGAACATCTCACACGAGTCGTCCGTCGAACCTTCTTCTGCGGCAGCTGCGAAAGGAACGAGCAAGCTCAACAGCGAAATTGCTGCAACGATGGTGGCGAACTTGCGCACCATTTACTGTCCTTTCAACCAATTTAGACAACGCGACCGGGTCGAACATTGCACGTAGATACCCCTGCTACCCTCCCTCCACGCTGTTTCATGGCACGCTGGCGCACGAGTGCATACAACACACCCACAGGATCGGGTGAGATTGCGCGTGTGTCGCCGTCCCATCGGAGGCACGATGCCTGTACTAGAGGACAGGTAGTCGTGTATGTTTCTACGCTACGCCTTGATGTTGCGACTGTCAATCCCTGCACGTGCATGTCCGCATATGTGCATGACATGTGCTGTAAGGATGAAAATTGATTGCTGGGGTTGCATGTTGCGGATACAGCCAATTGCGCAAGTGGTGGACGTGCTGGAATCCGGCACCAGCGGAGTTCGATGAACGCTCGTGCGTGTCACCGTGATGGGGCAGCGGAGACCCGGCTAGTACGGTGACGCGGTGTCCAGTGCGACCGCGAGGAGATCGCTGAGGCTCGTCACGCGCAGCGGTGTGTCGGTGAGCGCGTTGACTTCCCAGCGGTCAATGAGGACCGGCGTCAGTCCGGCTGCGCGTGCCCCGACGACGTCGTTGTCCCACGAATCGCCGACGTAGAGCGCGCGCTGTGGTGCGATCTGCATCTGCGTGAGCGTGCTGGTGAAGATGCGCGGGTCTGGCTTACCGACGCCGAACGTGCGCGGCGAGACGACGACCTCAACGAGATGGCGAACCTCAAGCTCGTGCAGTCGGTCTTCGGCTTCGTCGTTGTTCGAGATGATGCCGACGCGCATGCCGCGCTCGCGGATCTCCGCCAGCGCGTCGAGCACGTCGTCGAAGAGCTGGAACGTCTTGATCGTGTCGCGCCGTTGATAACGCTCCAGGAAGGCATCAGCCTGTTGCGACGGGACGCCGAGAGCCTGTGGCAGGCGAACAATGAACTCGCCCCAGGCACCGGCAGCGGAATCGCCGGCACGGACGAACGCGGCATAGACGTCGGCCATGTTCAGCGAAATACCAAACTCGGCGGCAACCTGCTGTGCGTAGACGAACCGATGCGGCTCAGCGCCGCAGAGCGTGTCGTCCCAGTCGAACAGCACCGCTTCCCACTGCTGTGCGCTCATCGTTCCTGCTTCCCGGCATGGCGCGTCTCCAGAACATTCCAGACCATGTCCAGCGGCAGGTCGCGTGCGCGCAGCATCACCAGCAGATGATAGAGCAGGTCGGCGGCTTCACCGGCCAGTGCATCGGGGTCGTCGTTCTTTGACGCAATGATGACTTCGGCGGCCTCTTCGCCGATCTTCTTGCCGATCTTGTCGACACCCTGCTCAAACAGATAGGTCGTGTAGGAGCCCTCCGGTCGCTCGGCGTGGCGCTCGTCAACCACCTTGGCGATGCGGCTAATGATGACCGGGCCGTCGGCACGCTCGGCGGTCTGCGCGATCGGCGGGCTGAAGAAGCAGGACTGCTCGCCGGTATGGCAGGTCGGCCCGGCCGGGATCACGCGCAGCAGCAACGTGTCGCCATCACAATCGGGTCGGGCATCGACCAGTTGCAGGATGTTGCCGGACGTTTCGCCCTTTTTCCAGATGGTCTGGCGGGAGCGACTATAGAAATGAACGATGCCGCTCTGGATGGTCAGGTCGAGCGACTCGGCGCTGAGGTAGCCCAGCATCCTGACCTCGCCGGTGCGCGCGTCCTGCACGATGCCGGGGATCAGCCCGTCGTCATCCCATTTGATCTGCTCAATCGTGATCGCCTGCTGTTCGTCGCCGGTCATCGCTTCTCCGTCCGCCACTCACCGCATCCCAGCGCTGAGTGTACAACCGCGAGACGGCCACCTCCGCTGCGAGTGGCGTACGTTGATCAGAGGAGGTGACGATGATCGATCGTCAGTACTGCACGCGGTATCGTCCGGCGATGCCGACGCAGTTCCCTGTTTCACCCCGCACGGATTTCGCCACGCTGCACGCTACGGTCGTCGACCGGCGCGATGCTCGCGAGCTTCTGTGCGACAGCAGCCATGACGGGCCGCATCGCTGGCCGGACGGCGAAGAAGTTGAGCGAACGACTGCTGCCGTTTCGCAGATGTGAGCCGTGCTCAGTCGTCGCGAGTTTCCCACCACGGTGCAGGTTCATCGTTGGAGCGCGGCTCCAGCTCCTGCCGGATGCCGACACCGATCATGTTTCCAGCGAACGCGCCAAGTGACGCCGGCAGCATTGACCAGATGAAGACGAACATCGCCTGCTGTGTCGCGTAGTTCTGGAAGCTGACGACGCGGGCGATGGTGCCCTCCCAGGCCGGCGAGTAGATCGTCGCCCCGAAAATCGCCGCCGCTCCGAGGCAGAACAGGATCGTCAGCACGCCGAGGACGACGCCGCGTCGGACAGTCAGGCCGAGCAGGAACGAGCCGACCAGCGCCGTACCGAGGAAGAGCAGCGTTGATTGTGTCGGTGCGATGTACTTCTCCAGCGCGCGCGACGACCAGATGATCGCGGCCGCCTGCATGAACGTCAGGGCGAGCCATTGCAGCGTGATGATGAGCCAGTAGGCGAGCGGCGAGAGCGGTCGTGTCATCGTGCTACTCCTCAACCCGATTGACGACGCCGACGCGATCTCCGATGTCGAGGGTGACCGTCCGGTCGAGATCGATGTAATCCAGCCGCATCCAGCCGTCGATGGTCAGGTTCGCCTCGCCGCCGCGCGGTTGCTGGCTGCCGGAGGTGACGGTGAAGGTGATTTCGACGACCTGCGTCTCATCCGGGCGCAGCGTGATCTTCTCGAACGGCTCGTAGGTTGCGCCGGCGAACACGCCGTCAAAGCGCAGGAACATCTGCATCGCCTCGACGGTCGCCGTCGAAGGCGACCCATTCGTGAAGCGGATCTGGGCACGACCGCTGCTGAACGCGGGATCATTCCAGACGAAGGAATCGGGCACGTAGCGCACTTCCATCGACGCATAGGCGCGCAGCGTGCCGTTGTATTGCGAAATGCCCTCAGCGACCGCCCAGATGCCCGTGGCACCCAGCAGCCCGGAGATTCCGATGATGAGCCAGAACCAGCGCATGTGTCTCCCCTCGGCAGGCGGCCAGCCTGCGCCCGAGAAAGGGTAGCCGAGGGCGGCGACTCTGGCTAGTCGGGTACGTCGACAGGTCGATGTCGGGAATCGCGCGGTCAGTTAGGCAACTATGTTCGGAATTTGGACCAACCTGGTAGTACGTTCGCCACGTTCCACGCAGAAATTGAGGTTGACACCCCCCCCGGTGCAGTAGCATATCGGTATACGATCTATTGAGTGGTCGATCACAGGCTGACGGAGCATCAACGTGACGTGCCGGTGCTGCGGGCTCATTCAGGCAAGTGCATGAACAACAACCAGGGCGAAGTGGAATCGGACTCTCGACCGAAGGCGGTGATCTGGGTCGCCGCAATGGTCATCATTGCTATCGGCGTGTTCCTTTTGTTTGCGGCATCACGGTCAGGATCGGGCCAGGCGTCGCAGCCGCCGACCGCCGTTCCACCGACGCCGATGGCCGCACCGACCGTTACGACAAGCCCCGGCGCGGCAGATGCCAAGGCGACGGCGCTGCAGCAACAGGAGCTCGCCCGGCAGACTGCCGTCGCCAACCCCGCAAAGCCAACAAAGCCGTCCGAGCCGATGACACCAACGGCGGACAGCTTGAAGCCATCATTGCCGGAACTCGGCATTCTCGACATGCACCAGAGCTCAGCGTCGATTCGCGGCTACTACGTCAGCAATCTCTGGCAGGGACAGATCGACGATCGACCAGCCTTCCTGCAGGTGAGTGCCGGAGCGACGAAGGCGGACACCGGCAGCCTGACCGATGTCGGCATCGTCGCGGTCGTGACGCTGGTACCGGACGATCATGGATACATCGTGCCGTTGGATGATTTCGCGGTCTACGAGGCACCCGGCAACGTCGGCCCGCTGACGATCGCTTCTGTAGACGGCAACACCGTCTTGCTGACAACAGCCCAGGGCGACACGATCACGTTCGATCTGACCAGCCGCGCGTTCCAGTCGCAGCAATCTTCGGCTGCGCCTGCCCCAACTGAGCCAGTCGACGTCGCGCAACCCGCCGCTCCTGCACCGGCTGACGAGTTGGTCGCCGATGAGCCAACCGACGCAGGCGTCGATACGAGTGACGCAGAGGCTGACTCAAGCGAGTCCGACGTTGATACGAGCGTAGCCGACGATCCAACTGAGGTCGCTGATGACGCGGTGGATGCAGACGATGGCACCTCGCATCTGCCGCCGGTCGGCATCCAGGATTCGCATCAGGGTGGCGCTGTTCCGTATGGCCTCTACGTCAGCAACTACTGGCAGGCACCAACCGATGACGGCGTGAACTACATCCAGGTGAATGCTGGCGCGCGAAAAGCGGAAACCGGCGGTCCATCTAGCGTCGGCATCGTCGCGATCCTGACGCTCTCGCCCGATGACGATGGCTGGTACAGCTCGACTGGTGTTCCGGATGTCTACGAGGCACCCGGCGAAGTCGGCCCACTGACGATCGTCGATGTCGAGGGCACCACGATAATTCTGCAAACGGAAGATGGCGGCACGATCAACTTCGACCTCGTCAGCCTGTCCTTCAACTGATTCCCTCCACGCGGGAGCGCCGACCGCCAGAGCCCCACTCTGCAATGATCGGCGCTTTCGCACATGTACGCTCGTTGATTGAGACTCAGTGCGCTGTCAGGGCTGAATTGTCTATTCGGCAGCATTCCATTTTCTCTGTCATTTCGAACCGCAGTGAGAAATCTCCTCTGCGTTTGACCGCATCGAACGTGTGGGAGATTTCTCGCGTTCGCGCTCGAAATGACAGGCTTCGAGGTTCGCTGTCGGACCGGGCTGTTTAGCTTGCTGACGCAGAAAGCCCGCGCGGCTTGCCAGCCTGAAGTTGACAGCCCACTCAGCAGCCGGGGCCGTCGTTGCCGTTGCCGAAGTCCGTCACCCAGACGTTCTGATAGTACGCGTCAGGGTTCGACGCAGTGCCGATGCCGACTTGAGTGAACAGCGGGTTGAGGATCTTGTCGCGGTATGGCTGCGAGCTCATCCAGGCGTTCACGAGTGACTGTGCATTGGAGTAACCCCAGGCGATGTTCTCTCCAGCGGCCCAGCCGGTGGCGGGGAACGGGTAACCTGCGTCGCGCATGCGGTCGACCGGCGTTGGGCCGGACTGCCCGGTTGGGAGCGGTGCCTGCGTGTTCATGTTGTAGTAGTCGCGGGTGGTCATGTCGAGGCTGTGGGTGTAGGCGGAGATGTTCAGCGCGCGCGAGTTGGTCAACAGCGAGAGACCGGCATCCAGCCGGGCCGCATTCAGCAGTTGCAGGACTTCGCGCTCGATGCCACTGAGGCAGGCTGCTTCGCCGCCGGTGTCGCCGATCGGCGTCGGGGTTGGGTAGGCCGCCGTCATATTCCAGGTGCCACAGTTCTCTGAGCGGAAGTATGCATCGCCCGGCTCGATCGTCACGTCCTGAATGGTGTGGGCGAAGTTCTCGACGATGACGGAATTCAGACTGACAAGCCGCTCCCAGTGGCAACCGGCCGACGAGTCGGTGTTGCGATAGGTTCCGGCAGCGATGTCTTCGCCGACGTTCCAGGTGCCATCGGTGAACCAGCCGTCGCCGTGCTGCGGGCCGACGGTGCGGTGGGTAATGGCGTTGGTGTGCGCGTTGGCGTTGGCGTCTTCGTGGCGGTCGGCTGGGCTCCGCCGCCGCCGCTTGTGGCGGTGGGCGCGGTCGTGTTGCCTTCGCAGCCGAGACCGTCCTTGTCCGGGTCGAATCCGTGTGGATCGGGCGACAGCACGGTGAAGTTGCCATACGGAATATCGGAGCAGTTGAGATCGGGAGGCGGCGGCGCAATGCAGATGTCGGGGTAGGCCGGATCGCAGCTTGGTGATGATGGCGGCACCGCGGTCGCTGTGCCCGGCTGCGTCGAAGGCTCGCCGCTAAGCCAGTCCAGATAGTGTCGGCCGACGTTGCCCGCTTCGGTCTGCCAGGCGGTCGGATTGGTCGGTGTCCAGGTCAGGCAGCGGCGCTCGAAGCACTGCATCAGCACATCGTGCGCGGTGCCGCCGACCCTCACCGTTGCCCAATATGCCTCGCTGATCGGCCGGCCGGTCGCGTAGTACGGGTTGACGAACAGCGGTGCCTGCACGAGCACACTGTTCTCGGACACCAGCCCGTCGGCTGTCATAAATGTCCAGAATGGTGCAGCGATTGTGTGATGCGTGATGTCGTCCAGCACGCCCGCCGTGGCGTTCCAGCCTGCGAGCAGCGGATCGACGGATACGCTGCCATCACGCGCCAGTCGAGCAGTAATGATGCTGCCTTCAGCGGTCGGTGGCAGATCGAGAGCGTGAGAGAACGAGGCGTAGGTCGGGCCGTTCGGATCGTCGGCGTCGCCAGCGACATTGACGTTGGCTGGTATGCGTTGCTCGAACGAAGCATCGCCGATCTGACGCCGGCCGGTGACCATTTCGACCACCAGCAGACCGTTCGTGACATACCAGAGTCCGTCGTCCGGTGCGCCTGGCTGGCTGATCTCCATGCGCGACTTGTCGAAGTACTGGACGAGGCGCTGACTACCTGGCGATTCGGCGTACGGCTCGTAGCGAGCGTCAGCGACGGCCTCTGGTCCCCACATCCAGGTGCGGGCGACCTTGCCGGCCGCGATGGGTCCGTCCGTCCGCGACCAGACACGCTCGAATGCCGGCACGGCGATTGACGCGGCACGGGCATCCTGTGTTGTGCTGACACGGATCGCGAGGATCTGGGCGACGATGAGCACGATTGCCGCCAACGCGATCAGCCGCCGTGGCGTAGACAGTGACACGCGCAACTCGCCTCCCTGACTGCCAGAGCGCGAAAAGAGTGTGGCCACCTGTTGCTGTTGGATTTCCCCACGCACAGTATGTACGAGATGAGTCAACTGTCAAGTAGTGCGATACCCGAAAGCCCGCTGAATGAATATCCAGCGGGCTTTCGATCAATCGATTTGAGTGGTCGTTATCGGCGGCGTTTCGCACGCGGGCGGCCATCGCTTCGTCGACGCCACGCGGCCATTCACGACCGAGCGGGTCGTTGACATCAACGTTCAGCACGCCGACGCCTTCGATCTCCATCCGCACCTGATCGCCGTGCTGCAGCGCGCCGAGGCCTTGATGGTTCGTGCCGCAGAGACTGACGTCGCCGGGAACGAGCGTCATGTAGCCGCTCAGGAAGGCCAGAATCTCGACCACCGAATACTCCATGTCGGCGGTTGTGTACTCCTGCCGCGCCTCCCCGTTGACCGACAGGGTGACGCGCAGGTTCTGCGGATCGGGTACCTCATCCGGCGTGACGATGGCTGGGCCGAGCGGGGTGAACGTGTCAAACGACTTGCCCATGCGGCTTGGCGGCATGCGACCGATGCCGCGTCCCGAGACGTCGATCGCACAGGTGTAGCCGGCCAGCGCCTCCAGCGCGCGGTCGTCGGCCGGCAGATCCTTCGCCCTCTGCCCGATGACCAGCGCCAGCTCGGCTTCGTGATGGAAGATCGTCGCCGGGTGGTTCGGCAGCACGACCGTGCTGCCCGGACCGGTGACTGAATCCGGGCTCTCCAGGAACATGTCCTGCTCCTGCCGCTCGCGGTCGGTCCCTTCCCGATAGTTGCCGAACGCCGCGATCAGCTTCGGCGGCCGCGGCACGGGCGCTTGCAACGCAACGAGCGGCGCCACAGTGCCGCTTGCTGCTGCTTCGGCAACCTGCTCGCGTCGATCATGCAGGGCAGCCAGCACACGCGGCATGCGGTCGGCGGCGGTGCGGTACTTCAGGTCAGCAAACGCTCCCGAGACATCGACGATCCCGTCGTCTTTAAGGACAGCGATGCGGTCGTCGCCGGTCAGTACGAGTCTCATGACGCCTGCCCTCCGTTCGCCTGATGCTCCGGCTGTTGGGCCATCGCCTTCACTCGTTCGGCCATCTCCGTGTCGATCCCGCGCTGCCAGGCACGCTCCATATCGTCGCGGACGTGCAGCGTGAATGAACCGATGCTGTCGATTGCGGTGATAACCTCGTCGCCATCCTGCACCGCGCCAAGTCCCTGGTGATTGGTGCCGCAGCAGATGACATCGCCCGGGCGGAGTGTTGTGATCGACGACAGATACGTCATCAACTCGCTAATCGGACGCTCCATGTCAGCCGTCGTGTAGTCCTGGCGACGCTCGCCGTTGACATCGACCGTGATGTGCAGTGCCTGCGGATCGGGAACCTCATCGCGGGTGACGATCCAGGGGCCGAAACCAGCAAACGTGTCGTGCGACTTGCCGAGGAAGCTGACGATCCCGGGGCGGCCTGTCCCGCGTGCTGAGATGTCCTCGAAAATCGTGTAGCCGAACACCGCATCCATCGCCGACTCCGGCGTCAGATCCTTTGCCTCTTTGCCAACCACGACGGCAATCTCCGCCTCGTGATGGAAGATGCTCGCCTGATGGCGCGGCAGGACGACGGTGTCGTTATGGCCGACGATCGCTTCTGGCGATTTGAAGAACACATCGAGAATCTGGAGCGGTCGATCGGTGCCCTCTCGATAGTTCCCGATCAGGCAGATGAGCTTGGACGGGCGGGTGACTGGCGAGTGCAACTGAGCCTCGCCGGCCGGTGTCCCGCCTCCGGTTGCCGCGCGCTGTGTGAGGTCGTCTCTCAGCGCCTCGAAGTTATCGATCAGGTCGGGCAGCAGATGTTCAGGTCCTGGCGGATCAAATTGCTCAAGCAGGTCAGTGACATCAACGACGGTATCATCCGCCGCGACGACGCCGATCCTGCTGTCGCCAAACATGGCAACGCGCATGCGGCCTCCTCATCCCTCGATCAATCCGGGGGTCTATCGAATGGATACCTGGCCGCGATGTTCACATGGGAAGAGGGAGGATGTCAATTAGCTGGAGATGCTGCTGCCCCCGTCCACTTCGACGGGGGCAGCAAGGAGTGTCGGTGAAGTGCTACTGCGCCTGCTTCAGCATGATCGTTGGGCGGCGCGGCTTTTCGACGGCGTCGACGGCGAGCTTGCGGGCGGCTTCGCGCGATGCGGCGCGGAATGCTTCGGCCGGCGGTGATTCCGGCTCGGAGACGACGATCGGGTGGCCGATGTCGCCACCCTGACGGATGGCGGTGTCGAGCGGGATGCGGCCCAACAGGGGTACATCGTAACGCTCGGCGGTGCGTTCGCCGCCACCGTAGCCGAAGATCTCGGTGCGCTCGCCGCAGCCGGGGCAGACGAAGTAGGACATGTTCTCGACGATGCCCAGGATCGGTGTCTTTACCTCCTGGAACATCTGGATGCCCTTGACCGCGTCGGCCAGCGCGACGTCCTGCGGCGTGGTGACGATGACCGCGCCGGAGAGCGGGATCTTCTGCACGAGGGTCAGCTGAACATCGCCGGTGCCAGGTGGCAGGTCGATGATCAGGTAGTCGAGCTCGCCCCAGTTGACCTCGTTGAGGAACTGGTTGATGAGCTGGGCGACGAGCGGGCCACGCCAGATCAGGGCGCGGTTCGCGTCGAGCAGGAAGCCGATTGACATCAGCTTCACGCCGAAGGCCTCCAGCGGCACGATCTTGTTGTTGTTCATGAATGGTCGGGCGCTGGTGCCCATCATGAGCGGGATGCTTGGTCCGTAGACGTCGGCATCCAGCAGGCCGACGCGCGCGCCATCCTGGGCGAGCGCTGCGGCGAGATTGACGGCGACGGTCGACTTGCCGACGCCGCCCTTGCCGGAGGCGACGGCGATGGTGTTCTTGACGCCGGGAATCGGCGTCTTGTCCGGCGCGCCGCGACCGCTTGAGCGTACCCGCGAGGTGAATTCGATATCAACGTTGGTGAGCCCGGGGAGCGGCGCGGCGGCTTCCCGCAGGTCGCTCTCGATCTTGTCCTTCAATGGACAGGCCGGAGTGGTCAACTCAACGTGGATCGTGATGGCCCCGCCATCAATGTCAACACCTTTAATCATGTTCAGTTCGACGAGGCTACGACGGAAGTCCGGATCCTGGACTGGCCGAATTGCCTCAATGACTTGTTCCTGGGTGAGTCCTGCCATGCGGCTGTCTTTCCCTCCCGTGACCATCCGCTGTGGGTTCTGCCGAGCGGATTGTGGCATCGACCCGGGCGTTATGCCAATTCTGCCGCAGTTGAACACATTTCTCAACCGCGACGTTGCGAAATGGCTGATGCGCGACGGAGTACACTCGCGCCGATGGCAACGAAACTGGACGAGCAACCTGGAGACGAGCGAACGAAGCGCCGCCGTCTGGGCGAGATGCGCCTGTTCGGCGTGCTGCGCGTTCTGTTGCACGTCGGCGCGCTCGTCGGGTTGGCGCTGGCCGTCGTTGCTTCCTCGTTCGCCCAGCCGTATTTCACTCGCGGTGTCGCGACCGGTAATGACTGGCATCCGATTCTCTGGACCGATGGGAATCCGATGGCGGTCAACACCTTCCTGAATGAGGAGCCCGATCCGGCAGTCGTCGAACAGTCGCTCGACATGATTCGCGATGGCGGGTTCGGGATGATCCGCCAGCTGTTCGGCTGGTTTGAGATCGAGCCGGAGCCGGGCGTCTTCGTTGATGCAGAGGGCAACTCGACCTGGGCGAAGTACGACCGCATCGTCGACGCCGCGTCCGAGCGCGGTATCCAGATTCTGGCGCGGCTGGAGAAGCCGCCAGCGTGGGCACTGGAGGGTCGGCCGAACCCGGAGATCGAGGGGCCGCCGGACGACCTGGACGACTACGGTGCGTTTGTCGAGCAGGTGGTCGAGCGCTATCGCGGCAGGGTGCAGTTCGTCCAGATCTGGAACGAGCCGAACCTGGAAGGTGAGTGGGGTGGTGGGCCGATCGATCCGGCTGCATATGTCGACTTGCTGAAGGTTGGCTACGAGGCGGCGAAGCGCGCTGATCCGACCGTCGTTGTCGTGATGGCCGGGCTTGCGCCGACCGATCAGCTGGGTCCGTCGAATCTGAGTGACCTGCTGTTCCTGCAGCAGATGTACGACGCCGGGGCCGCCGATTACTTCGATATCGCAGCGGCAATGGTCTATGGCTACGGCTACTCGCCCTACGACCGCCGGGTCGATTTCGGACGCAACAACTTTTCCCGACCGATCCAGACGCGCGAGATCATGGAGCGCAACGGCGATGCCGATACGCCGGTCTGGGCGGTCGAATACGGCTGGGTGTCGCTGCCGCAAAACTGGGACGGTCACGACTCGCCGTGGGGCACGCCGGTGTCAGAGGAGCAGCAGGCAGAGTACCTGGTCAACGGCTATCTGCGCGCGCAGCGCGAGTGGCCATGGATGGGGAAGATGGCGGTCTGGTCGTTCCGCTTCCCGCGTGGACCGGACGCGCCGGATCAGGTCGGCAACCCGACGCAGGGATTCGCGATCGTCGAGAACGACTTCACTCCGCGACCTGCCTATCTCGCGCTTCAGCGAGCGGCTGCGACCATTCAGGCCGCCGGGACTGGATCGTATCGCTTCTCCGACGCGCAGGTGGATGCGCTGAGCGCGGGCGATAGCGTCACGCTGCGAGTGCGCGGGCAGCGGGTTGACGTGCTGTCAGGGGGCGATGGTGCGTTTGTCGTCGAGATGGACGATGGCAAGGCGTCGACAGCGCCGCTCAATGCCGATGGCCGGGCGCGGGTGGCGGATGGGCCAGGCGGCAGAGTTCATGACATAACGCTGAGGTTGTCGGACGACACTGATGCGGCGCAGGTTGCGCCGATTGGCTTCATCGTGTCGAACGGCACAATCCATAGCTGGATCTATCCGTGGATCAATGCGGCGCTGGCGGTGGCTATTGCGCTCAATCTGGCGTCGGTCTGGTGGATGGTGTCGGATTATCGCGAGCGGAGGCAGCCGAAGGTGGAGTCAGTAGATAACGAATAGCCTCTGTGGATCGGACTACGTGTCTTCCTTATCAAGGAGAACGTAGGTCTGGTCCATTTGCCAGTCGGATGCCGGGCCGAGCTCGATCTCAACGCGCGGGCGGAGCGGGTCGAGCTGCTTGGCGAGGGTGAGCGAGACGACGTAGCGGTCGTCGAGGCCGAGGCGTTCGCAGAGCGCGTCGAGCGAGATCTTCAGACCTCCGTCGAGGTCGCGCTTGAAGGGCGTTTCGAAGAAGAAGACGAGATCGCAGGCCAACGGCTGGCCGCGCAACGTGTCCAGCCACGCTTCGGTGATTGCGCCGTCGGCGAGCAGGCGGTCGATGATGACACCAGCATCCTTGCGGAACACTTTCGCAGCGCGGCTGAGAACCCGTCGCCGCCCGACCGTGACGTACTGGTTGTTCACACTGGGCGGCAGCGGCAACGTGACGCAGAGCGTCCTCATGGGCGCTCCCATGTATCATCGCGCCGGGGTACGCTGTGACGATACACGGAACGTGAGTGGGCGGGTGGATGGCTGAAGACCGATTGCGCGTGGCGGTGCTGTTGTCCGGCTCTGGTCGGACGCTGGAGAACCTGATTGCGCTGCGAGATCTCGGAGAGCTGGCGATCGACATCCCGATCGTCATCTCCTCGCGCTCGACGGTGCGTGGCGTTGAGGTTGCTCGTGCTGCCGGGATCGAGACGCACGTCGTGTCGCGGCGGCAGTACCAGACGCCGGCCGAGCTCAGCGTCCGTATCGCCGCGCTGTTCGCGCCACATCAGGTTGAGCTGATTGTGCTGGCCGGGTTCCTCTCGCAACTCGACATCCTGCCGGAATGGGAAGGGCGGATGATCAACATCCACCCTTCGCTGCTACCTTTGTTTGGCGGTCATGGTCTGTATGGTGGTCGCGTTCACGAGGCGGTGCTGGCGTCCGGTATGAAGGTGTCCGGGTGCTCGGTCCATTTCGTGAATGCGGAGTACGACTCCGGCCCGATCATCCTGCAACGCTGCGTACCGGTGGCTGAGGACGACACGCCCGAATCGCTCGGCGCGCGTGTCTTTCAGGCCGAATGCCAAGCCTATCCCGAAGCGATTCGCCTGTTTCAGGCCGGGCGCTTGCGGATTGACGGTCGACGCGTGCACGTGCTGGATGCCTGATCTAGCCGAGGCGTCCGGTGAATTCCTTGACCTTGGCGACCAGCTTGTCGGACGCGGACTTCAGGTCTTCGACTGCTTCGTCAACGGTGTGCTTGGCTGCGTCACGCGGCTCCATGACCATACCCGCGTCCGACGGCATGACGATCGCAAGAACGATATAGAGCACAATCGTGGTGCCACCCAGAACAACACCGATGGCGAAGATCAGCCGCAGGATTGTTGGGTCAATGTCGAAGTGCTCGCCAAGTCCGCCGCAGACACCCATTAGCATTTTGTTCGATGAGCTACGGTGCAGGCGCTTCGGACTGGATGATGAGGGACCGGGTGTTGGAGCATCAACGCTCGGAGGTAGCTGCTCGTCCAAGGGTTCCTCCTATTCAATGTACGTTTAGATGATACAACCGCAGAACCAGTTGGCTGTGGTTGCGCCTCGGCATGGTCGGATGTATACGTTCCCGAAGGCAGAGAGTAGGGAATGCCCCATGATGCAGCGGAATGAGAGCCGCTTGTGAGCCTTTCGGGACAGATGACTCCCGGTACCGTCGTCAGGCGGCCGCTGGAGCGCGAGACGATCAGGGTTGGTGTAGTTGGAGCCGGATTCGGAGCGACTGTGCACGTCCCTGCCCTGCGTCGCGTGCCAGGCGTGGATGTCGTCGCGATCTGCAGCGCACACGCCGGGCGAGCGCGAGACGTCGCGTCCGACCTGGACATACCGACGTCGTTTACCGACTATCGCGAAATGTTCGAGTCCGGCTCGATCGACGCAGTGACGGTGGCCTCGCCTCCGCATCTGCACCACCCGATGGTGCTGGCGGCCTGCGATGCCGGCTTGCACGTGCTATGCGAGAAGCCGATGGCGCGCAGCGTCGCCGAGGCGCGCGACATGTTGCGCATGGCTCGTGAAGCCGGCATCTGCCACGCTGTCGCACACCAGATGCGCCATGATCCGGCCCGACGTCGGTTCAAGGATTTGTATGACGAGGGGTTCATTGGCCGGCTGCATTCGGTGTCGGTCGTGGTCTTTCGCGCGGCGCTTTCTGATCCTGGCCGGCGGACACCGGCCTGGCTGGCCGACGCGTCCAGCGCCGGTGGTGTGCTGTCGGCGATCGGGTCGCACTACATTGACGCACTGCGTTGGTGGTTTGGTGACATTCACTGGGTTGCTGGTGCCGTCGAGACCGCCGTGCCGGAGCGCGCGATCAGTGGTCGCGAAGGCCAGGTAGCCGTGGACGCCGACGACAACACCGCGTTCGTCGTCCGTTTTGCCAACGGTGCGATTGGCTCGGTGCATATCTCGTACACGGCTGCCGCCGAGGTGGGCGAGCAGATCCTCGCCACCGGCAGTGACGGTGTGCTGATCATCCAGGACAACGGCAAGCTCTTCGGCGCGCAGCACGGCGCACGCATCGAGAATCTGATGCCGGCCTACATGCCGGGCAGCGGCAACCGCACCGGCTCGGCGCGGCACATTCGCGGGTTCTCAATCCTGGTTGGCGAGTGGGTGCTGGCGATGCGCACCGGCACCGAGGCCGAGCCGTCGTTCGACGACGGTGCCAAGGTCCAGGAGGTGCTGGACGCGGTGTCGCGGTCGCAGCAGCTCAGTCGCTGGATCGATCTCAGTGGAAACAAGTGGCCGGTCTGACAGCCGGAAATGCACCTGATCGGTGGCAATAGTTGGCGAGCGCTGCTCGCTGAATGAGGAGCGTGAGAATGGGATACCGAGACGAGCTCGACACCCCGGCACTGGTCGTGCACGAGGAGATTCTTCAGCACAACTTGAGCCGCATGGCGGATTACGCTGCATCGAAGGGCATCGCGTTGCGTCCGCACTTCAAGACGCACAAGACAGCTGCGATTGCCGAACTGCAGAAGCAGGGCGGGGCGACCGGCATTACCTGCGCGAAGCTCGGCGAGGCTGAGGCGCTCGCTGATGCAGGTGTCTACAACGACTTCTTCATCGCCAACCAGATCGTTGGGCCGATCAAGCTGCGTCGCCTCGTTGCATTGATGGATCGCGCCAAGGTTCGCGTGGCCGTCGACACGCCCGAGGTTGCTGCTGGTCTGAACTCTGCGATGGGCGATGCGGGAAAGACGCTCGACGTCATTATCGAGCTGAACACCGGCCAGGATCGTGCCGGTGTCAAGCCGGGTGACGAGGCGTTGCGCCTGGCTGAAACCATCCGCGCCGACATGCCGAATCTGCGTGTCATCGGGCTGATGACGCACGAGGGTCAGGTGAACTCGACCGACGGCGTCGAAGGGATGACCGAGACGGCGCTCTCGGCCGGCCACGCGATCATCGACTCGGCCGAACTGCTGCGCGAGCACGGCTTCGACATTCAGGTCGTCAGCGTCGGCTCGACGCCGGCGGCGTTTACGACGACGACGATCGACGGTGTCACCGAGATGCGGCCCGGCACCTACGTGTTCAACGACCGGGCCTACCTGCGCTTCGGACTCAGCCCGGACGACTGCGCGATGCGTATCCTCGCGACGGTGACGAGCCGCCCGGCACCGGATCGCGCGATTGTCGATGCCGGGTCCAAGACGCTGACCAGCGACATGGCCCCCGGTGCGGCAGGTCACGGACTGATCGTTGACTACCCGGAGGCGGTGATCGTGCGCATCAGCGAAGAGCACGGCGTCGTCGAGCTGCCGCCGTCTGCGCAAGGACTCAAGGTTGGCGACAAGGTCGAGATCATCCCGAACCACGTCTGCCCGACCGTGAACCTGCAGGACGAGATGTATGTCGTCCGCGACGGTGAGGTTGTCGAGACCTGGCCGGTCATTGCGCGCGGCAAGATACGCTAGCACATATGCCAATTCCCGCTCCGACACGTAGATGCGGTTGGCAGGAGCGGGCAATCAGTAAGACGGAGGAATCATGCCCAACTCGACCCTGCCGAAACGATCCGAGGTAGCACCCGAGCAGACATGGGATGTCGAGAGTATCTTCGCCACTCCGTCCGACTGGGAAGCTGCATTCAACGCTCTGGCAAGCCGTCTCGGCGAACTGGATGAGTTCCGCGATCGGCTCGGCGAATCAGCTGCGACGTTGTATGCGGCGATCCAGCGCCTTGAGGACCTGATGAAGGCAGCCTGGGAACTGGAGCTGTACGCGCACATGCGTGTTGCCGAGGACGCGACCAATCCGGCCTCGCTCGCACTCGGTGATCGCGCCGACGGCATGTTCGCGCGCGTTGAGGCGGCGGCAGCGTTCGTCGAGCCAGAGATTCTGGCAATCGATCCCGAGACGCTGGCGTCATGGGTTGCGACGGACGACAACCTGAAACCGTATACGCACTACTTCGACAAGCTTGGACGGCGGCGTGATCACGTCCGCTCGGCTGAGGTCGAGCAGGTGCTGGCGATGGCGAGCGAACCGCTCTCCGTCTTCTCGTCGGTGCGCATGGCGCTCGCTGAAGCTGATCTCAAGCTCGGGTCAATCGATATCGGAACTGGTGAGACGGTCGAGCTCGGTCAGGGCAACCTCGACTCATTCATCCACAACGCCGACCGGAAGATCCGCCAGGCTGCCTGGGAGACATCCGCCGACGCCTACCTGTCGATGAAGAACACGTTTGCCGCCAACTACTCCGGCGCGGTCAAGCAGGCGGTGATGATGGCGCGGGTGCGGAACTACGACACTGCGCTGGAGGCGTCGCTGTCACCGAACGCCATCCCGCTGGAGGTCTTCCACAATCTGCTGGATACGGTCTGGAAGAACTTCCCGACCTGGCAGCGCTACTTCAAGGTGCGGGCGAAGCTGCTCGGTGTCGAGCAGGCGCACGTCTGGGACATTTCGGAGTCGCCATTGCAGCCGGTCGGCGCGCCACCGCAGCGCAAGATCACGTTCAACGAGGGCATCGACATCGTCAGCGCGGCGGTCGCGCCGCTCGGCGAGGAGTACGTTCGTCAGGTCCAGCAGGGCATCGAGTGCCGCTGGGTCGATTACGCCGTGAATGCCGGCAAGGTCGGCGGCGCGTTCTCGACCGGTATGCCCGGCCATCACCCATTCATCATGATGAGCTGGCACGACGATCTGGGCAGCGTGTCGACGCTGATTCACGAGCTGGGCCACTCGCTGCACTCCTACTACACCTGGGAGACGCAGCCGCTCGCCTATGCCAACTACAGCATGTTCGTCGCCGAAGTGGCGTCCAACATGAATCAGGCGCTGATGGGCGCGCATCTGCTGGAGACCGTCGACGACCCGCACTTCCTGACAACCGTGATCGAGGAGCGCATGGGCAACAACCTGCGCTACCTGTTCACGATGCCGATTCTGGCGAAGTTCGAGCTGGAGACGCACACGCTGGTTGAAAACGGCGAGGCGCTGACGGCAGACGGCATGATCGACCTGATGGCGGACCTATACGCGCAGGCATACGGCGATGCCGTCGTGCTCGACCGGCCGCGCTCTGGCATCACCTGGGCACGGTTCCCGCATCTCTTTGCGAACTTCTACGTCTTCCAGTACGCGACCGGTATCGCTGCGGCTGCTCAGCTCGCGCAGCAGGTGCGCGAGGGCGGACCGGAGGCAGCCGCGCGCTACATCGAGTTCCTCAAGACCGGCGACGGTGCGTATCCGGTCGAGGCGCTGAAGCTGGCCGGCATCGACATGAGCACGCCCGCGCCAATTCAGGCTGCGTTCGATATTCTTGCCAGTTACGTGGATCGACTGGAGCAACTTGTGGGGTAGTGGCGCAAGTGGCCCTCAACACCGCCCAAAGGGCACCCGGCCCCCTCTCCCAACGTTGGGAGAGGGGGTGTTTTTGTAAATGCAAGCAATTGTTGATCTATGATGTTGGACATCGTGGATTAGTGGGGTGGAGGTGCAGGGGTGAGCGCGCGGCGGGTTGTCGTTGGGGTCTTGAGCGCTGTGCTGCTGTGCACGGCTATGTTGCCGACGGTTGGCTTTGGCGGTGTGGCATCGGCTGAGGCCGGCGAGGTTGTTGCGGCGTCGGGGATGATGGCGCGGACTGATGGCGAGTGGCTGGTCTGGGTTGAGGGCAGCGGTACAGCGTTCGAGGCATCGGCGCGGCTCTGGGCGCGGCGGGTGGACGGCGGCGAGCCGGTACTGCTGACTGAGTCGCTGAATGCACGCGGCTGGCCGTCGATCGATCGCGGGGTGGTTGTCTGGCTGGAGAATCGGCCAACTCGTGAGTGCCCTGTCTGCCGCGCTGCGATTGTCGGGCGCGATCTGGCGAGCGGGCGTGAGTTCGTTGTTGCCAACGATGTCGTGCTGGGCGCGCTGTATCAACCTTCCATCTCCGGCAATCTGGTGGTCTGGGCGACGACCGATACGGTCTGGATGCGTGACATCGCTTCGATGAGTCCGGCTGAGATTGTGGCGACGACGAACGGCGAGAGCTGCTACCAGCGGTTTGCGCCGGTGGTGAGCGGCGACCGCGTTGTCTGGATGGAGTGCTACGAGCCGGAAGTTCCCGACCCGAATGCCTACCCGAACTACCGCATTCTGACAAAGCGCTTCGGTGAGGCGTCTGCCACGGTTGCATTCGACGAGCCGGGCAATCCGACCGGCTTCGATCTCGATGGCGACCGGCTCATCGTGGCCGGCACGTTTCTCGATATCACGCTCATCGACGTTGCCAGCAGTGCCAGCCGAGTCATCGGTCAGGGGCGGCATCCGACGCTCGACGGCGAGGTTGCTATCTGGGAAGCGCCGCAAGCGGGACAGGTTGATCTCAAAGGATTTGACCTCGCGGCGAATGCAGCGGTGGATATTGACACGTCCCACACCTTCAACCTGCGGCCGGATGTTGCCAATGGTGTGCTCATCTGGCAACAACCTGACGCTGACATCTTCGGCGCTGATCAGCCGGGGCTGCTGCGCGCCGCGCGTGTCAGCGATGTGCTGATTGCTCCGACGTTCGGTACGTGGATCACAACGATCAAGTCCGCAGGTTCGGGGTACGCGACGGACGGTGAGTGGGTGATCTGGACGCAGCCGGCGACGGACGATTTGCACGGCCCCAGCGCCATCTTCGGCGCGCGCCTCGCGGATCGCCAGTTTGTTTCGGTCGCGACCGGGCCGGGGAGTGCGGGCATCATCGGAATTGATGACGGCGTTGTGGTCTGGCGTGAGCTGACGACGTGGGCGGATGGCTGTGCTGCCCATCTCTGCCTGCGTATTCTCAGCAAAGATCTGCGCAGCGGTGTTGTGACGAAGATCGACGCGGCGCAGGGTGATGTGACGCTGCCGATTGGCGGGCTCGTCTATCGCGCCGGTCGGCTCGTCTATGTTGAGCAGCATGATGGCGAGTGGCGGCTGATGTTGCGTGATCTCGTGGCTGGTGCGGAGCCGGTTCTGCTGGCTGTCCTGCCGGACGAACTCAACGACCCGAGCGGCGTCGTGCATCTCTCGAACCTGATGTTCGACGGCCAGCGCCTTGTCTGGAGTGTCAACGACGGGCCAGCGCCGCCGTTGGTGGCAGGCTCGTCGACGGTGTACACGATGCTGGTCAGCGAGAGCAGTCCGGTGGTCGTCTCTGTTGGTGTGCTTGTCTCCGACATTGCCGTGTCCGGGGATGAAGTCATCTATCGCGAAGCGAAGACCGGCGCGATCGTCTCCTGGTCGGCGACGGACGGCTCGGTCGTGGCGCTCGGCGAGAGCGATGCGAGTTGGCTGAGCGCAGACGCGCAGTACGTTTTCTGGGCGCAGCGCGGTCGTGGCGTTGTAGGTGTCGATCTGGTGAACTGGAGCCGCTTCGATGCGCCGGGAGCGCCGACCTGGTTCGCATTGCAGGATCGGACGGTTGTCTCGGACATGGTGATCGGCGACGATATGCGTGAGGTGCACGCATTTCCCCTGCGGCAACTGCTTCCGACTGCACCGCGAGCCGAGTCACCGTCAAACCCGAACGTGACCTGGCATCCCGAAACCGGGCACGGTGTCGGCTGGGGGTTCCGCGACTTCTGGGAGGCAAACGGTGGGTTGCCGGTGTTTGGGCATCCACTGACCGACGAGTTCACTCAGGCGCTCAACGAGGGCGACGGGCGTCCGGCGCAGTTCTTCGAGCGCCAGCGATTTGAGTGGCATGCCGAGAACGTGGGCACGCCGTACGAGGTGCTGCTGGGTCGGCTCGGCGCGGAGCTGCTGGTGAGTCAGGGGCGCGACTGGCGCGATCTGCCGCAAGCTGATCCGAGCGCACCACACTATCAGCCGGCCACTGGCCATGCGATTGACGAACGATTCTGGGCGTACTGGTCTGGCCACGGGCTGGATCTCGGCGACGCGGGCGTTTCGTTCCGCGAGTCGCTGGCGCTCTTCGGCTATCCGCTGACTGAGCCGATGCTCGAAACCAATGCCGACGGCGACACGGTGTTGACGCAGTACTTCGAGCGCGCCGTGTTCGAGTGGCACCCCGAAAACCCGGCGGAATGGCAGGTTCTGCTGCGCCGCCTTGGGGCTGAGGAGGTTGCTCAGCGCGGCTGGTGAGCGGCCTGCCGGCGCGGCGCTTCCTGGTCATGCGGAGTACGATCGAGCGGAAGGGAGTGCTGCAATGGCTGAGACACTGACTCGCAACTCCGATGACGGCGTGTCGCTCGGGCGTGCCGGAGCGTTGATCGGGATACTGGCCGGTGGCGGGCTGGGTTCGCTGCGGATGCTGCTTGATGGTTCGCCGGAGGCGTTCGGTCTGGGCAATGTCGCGTTCCTGCTCACCTTCGTCTTGCCGTTTGTCCTTGCGCTGAGTGCGCTGCGTCTGGATCGCTCGACGATGCGAGCGGCGATCTGGCTTGGAAGCGGCGCGTTGGGCATCGCCGGGTCGGTGATTGCGTTCTCCGGTGTGAGTCTGGTGCTGCTGATCCCCGGCGGCCTGCTCATTGCTGCGGCAATCGCGTCGTTGCGCGTCACCGATACCTCGCCGGAGTGGCCGGTGGTGCTGATTCCGATCTGGCTCTTCGTCATCGGCGTCTCAGCGTTCCTCGTCCTGTTCATGAACGACGACCCGCACTCATGGAGCACCCCGAACTCCTCGCACAGTTCGAGCGACTACATCACCGTCGCCGAAGGCGCTACGAGCCTGGCGATCTGGGCCGCTGGGCTGATTGTGCTGGGCACGGCGATCTGGCTCTGGTCGCTGGCCGCACAGCGGAGAGACGCTACGCGCTGACGATGGCTGCTAGACTCTGGACTGTTGATCTCAGCGGGACCGGGGAGTAGTCAGCGTGGTGCAAACACCGGAAGAAACCGGCTCTCCTTCGCGAGCCGGACAGTACATCGAGCGGCACGACGAGCTGGAGCGCCAGAGCGCGACCGCTGCCGAAAAGCAGGCAGGGCGCGGCAAGCTGTCGGCGCGCGAGCGCGTCGAGCAGTTGCTCGATCCAGATTCGTTCGTTGAATATGACGCCTTCGTCCAGCATCGCTCGACCTACTTCGGCATGCAGGAGCGTCGGCCGTACGGCGATGGCGTCATCACCGGCGTCGGCAAGATCGACGGCCGCGATGTCGCCGTGTTCTCGCAGGATTTCACCGTCTTTGGTGGCTCGCTCGGTGAAGCGTTTGCCGAGAAGATGGTCAAGATCATGGATCTGGCGCTGAAGATCGGCTGCCCGATCATCGGCATTAACGATTCGGCCGGGGCGCGCATTCAGGAGGGCGTTGAGGGGCTGGCCGGGTACGGCGAGGTCTTCTGGCGCAACGTACAGGCCAGCGGCGTCGTGCCGCAACTCTCGATCATCGCCGGGCCGTGCGCAGGCGGCGCGGTCTATTCCCCGGCCATGACCGACTTCGTCTTCATGGTGCAGGACATCTCGCAGATGTTCATCACCGGTCCTGATGTCATCAAGACCGTTACCGGCGAGGACGTCACCCACGAGCAGCTGGGCGGCGCGATGACGCACAACTCAGTCTCCGGCGTCGCGCATTTCGTGGGACACGATGAGGCTGACACGTTCGACCTCGTCCGGGCGGTGCTGTCGTACCTGCCGTCGAACAACCTCGATCGACTACCGACCTACGCGCCGAGCGACGATCCCGAGCGTGAGTCGCCGGAGCTTGATTCGATCGTCCCGGAAGAGTCGACCAAGCCATATGACATGCACGATGTCATCCAACTGGTCGTCGACGATGGCGAGTTCCTGGAAGTGCAGCCGCTCTGGGCCGGCAACATCCTGATCGGCTTTGCTCGGCTGAATGGCTCGCCGGTCGGGATTGTGGCGAACCAGCCGCGGGTGCTGGCCGGGACGCTCGACATCGACGCGTCGGAGAAGGCCGCGCGATTCGTGCGCTTCTGTGATGCATTCAACATCCCGCTGGTGACGTTCGAGGACGTCCCTGGCTTCCTGCCGGGCGTCAATCAGGAGCACAGCGGCATCATCCGGCACGGCTCGAAGCTGCTCTACGCATATTGCGAAGCGACGGTGCCGAAGCTGACGGTCATCACGCGCAAAGCGTACGGCGGTGCCTACGTCGTCATGAACTCGCGCTCGATCCGCTCCGACTTCAGCGTCGCCTGGCCGACTGCGGAAATCGCCGTCATGGGCTCTGAGGCAGCCGTCCGTCTGATCTCACGCCGCGAGATCGCCGCGGCTGACGACCCCGCTGCGAAGGAGCGCGAGCTGATCGCTGCCTATCGCGAGCAGTTCGCCAGTCCGTGGCAGGCAGCCGGACGAGGATACATCGAGGCCGTCATCCCGCCGCGCGAGACGCGCCGCCAACTCATCCGTGCGCTGGAGATGCTGCGCAACAAGCGCGAGGATCGCCCGAAGCGCAAACACGGGAACATCCCGCTGTGAGCCGCGACCCGCACGACGGCGAATTGTCCGAAGAGGTCGTCGCCGCCATCGTCGCCATCCTCGCGCGCCTAACTGCCGAGGCTGATGATGACGAGCCGGATGTTTCCGCGTGGGCGCGGTCGGGGCGTGTGGCCTGCGACTGGCGCGGCGATGGGGAGTGGGGCTGACCTCACCCCCCCCGCCCCCTCTCCCGTGGGGAGAGGGGGAGATTGAGAATTGAGATACTGCAATTGCCATTGTTCGTATTGGCGACTAGCTAACATGAAACTTGACACCCCTTCTCCTCCGAGGAGAGGGGGCCGGGGGGTGAGGTCCATGCGCAAGGTGCTGGTGGCGAATCGGGGCGAGATTGCGATTCGGGTGATGCGGGCTTGCCGTGAGGAGCGACTGGCCAGCGTGGCGGTCGTATCGTCCGGCGAGGGCGATCCGCGTCATGCGCGCTACGCCGATGAGGCCGTTACGCTCGATTCGACGCACCCGCTGCCGTATCTCGACATTGACGCCATCCTCCGCGCTGCGACCGCGACTGGCGCGGACGCGATCCATCCCGGCTATGGCTTTCTGGCTGAGAACGCCGGGTTCGCGCAAGCCTGTGCCGATGCCGGGTTTGTGTTCGTCGGTCCAGCGCCGTCGGCGATTTCGACGATGGGCGACAAGGTGCGAGCGCGTGAGGCTGCGCTGGCGGCTGGCGTGCCGGTCGTGCCGGGGACCGACGGCGAGGTCGATGCTGCCGGGGCGCGCGCGTTCGGCGATGAGATCGGCTACCCGATCGCGATGAAGGCGACGGCCGGCGGTGGCGGTCGCGGCTTCCGCGTCGCCTGGTCTGCGGACGAGGTCAAGGATGCCTGGAATGGTGCGAGCGGTGAAGCGCAGCGCTACTTCAGCAATCCCGCTGTCTACGCCGAGCGCTACTTCGATCATCCGCGCCATATCGAGATTCAGGTGATGGCCGATGCGCACGGGAATGTTGTCGGGCTGGGTGAGCGCGATTGCTCGATACAGCGGCGACATCAGAAGCTGGTTGAGGAGAGCCCATCACCGGCAATCGACGCGGCGATGCGCGCGGCGATGAATCAGACGGCCGAGGGGCTGGCTCGGGCAGTTGATTACGTTGGCGCAGGGACGCTTGAGTTCCTGGCGCAGGACGGCGAGTACTTCTTTCTTGAGATGAATACCCGCATTCAGGTTGAGCATCCAGTGACTGAACAGGTCACCGGCATTGACCTTGTGCGCGAGCAGTTGCGAGTGGCGGCCGGCAAGCCACTGTCGTTCGCCGCCGCACCGACGCTGTGGGGCCACGCGATCGAGTGTCGGATCAACGCCGAAGACCCGGCGGCTGATTTCAAGCCGACGCCCGGACCATTGAGAGCGTTCCGGCGGCCAGATGGGTTTGGCGTTCGCGTCGATACTGGCTTCGACGAGGGCGGCGAGATCGACCCGCGCTTCGATTCGCTGATCGCCAAGCTGATCGTCTGGGGGCGCGACCGCGACGAGGCGCTCTCGCGGCTGGGTCGGGCGCTAGAGGATTTTCAGGTCGAAGGCGTCGCGACGACGATCCCGCTCTTTCGTTCGCTGATCCGGACGCCGTGGTTCGCCGACGGCGACTACAACACGCGCTCGCTGGAGCAGTCGGGTCTGGCGGCGCGGCTGGCACCGTTCCAGATGCCGGAGCCGGTCGAGCAGGACGGCGCGGTACTGACGGTCGAGGTGAACGGCGCGAGCTATCGCGTGCGCCTGCCGGAGGGACTGAGTGTCGCTGCAGGTGGTCGCGCGGCGCGGCAGCCAGCACGGCGCAGCTCGGGCGGCGGCGCGGTTGTCGCGCCGACCGGCAATGCGCTGCGTAGCCCAATTCAGGGCACGGTGCTGTCTGTCGCGGTCGAGCCGGGCGCAACGGTCGAGCGTGGACAGCTCATCTGCGTCATTGAGGCGATGAAGATGGAGAACGAGATCACGGCCCATCAGTCGGGCGTCGTGACCGAAATCGGCGTGCAGGCCGGGGAGACGGTCCAGCCAGGCGCGACTGTGGCGGTTATCGAGCCGCAGGTGGCAGCGGAGTAGCGCGCGTCCGGCGACGGTTTCAGCGCAATCAGGCCGCTTCCTGAGTGGGTGAGCGCTCCAGTTCGGCGTCTTCAGCGGCTCCAACATAGATCGTGTTGACCGCGACGTGCGCTGCCGGTCGGACATCCATCTCTTCAATATCCACGAGCTGCGACGGATTAACCAGCGCAATTGCCGGTAGTTGCCCGCGCTTGCGCTCATAGCGTCGCGCCGCAGCTGCGATCTTCTCCTGCATCGTCTTCTTCTTGTCAGGGTCATACCAGCCAAGAAACATGTGCAACTCCTTTCAATGCTCATTGTAACAGAACATATGTTCTATACAAGTGAAGCAAATATGCGTACGTACGCGGAATCCGTAAGTCGAAGATGCGAGGCCTGTGTGGTTCGATCGCCGTCTCGGGATTGCCCGACGCCGAGCGCACGAACGAAAGCCGGGGTCGTCAGCGACGAGCGCCGCCGCGAGGGCAAAAGCGGGGCTGGATCTTGTACGTACACCCCGTTCGTGTCATACTGTGGACAACTGTGGGGGAAAGTGGGGATAAGTGGGGTGGTTTGTGGATAACTTCCACCCTGGCGTTGGACGATTCGGTACGTGACGGGATGAGGCAGGCGACCGGTGTTTCTCGGACGTCACCAGCACAATCTCGATGATAAGGGGCGACTGGCGTTGCCCGCCAAGTACCGCGACCAGTTGCAGGACGGTGTCGTCCTGACGCGCGGTTTCGACCGCTGCCTGCTGGTCTATCCGATGGCTGCCTGGATTCCGCTCGCCGAACGTGTTTCTGCATTGTCGATTGGCGACCCGGATGGCAGAGTTCTACGCCGCATGCTGTTTGCGAACGCGGTCGACGCCCAGCTCGATCGGCAAGGTCGGATCCTGATTCCGTCTGAGCTACGAGACCATGCCGGGCTGGAGCGCGAGGCGGTTGTCGCGGGCATGCACACGTTTCTTGAGATTTGGTCGCCCGACGAATGGGCCGGGCAGGACGAGCTGGTCGAGCGCGATGGGGCGTCGATCGCTGAGCGGTTGGCGGCGCTCGTCTAAGTACTGCGTCGCGGTCTCGTTGCAGGCGGGACGCGACAAAGAAGCATGAATGTGTACGACCTTGATCCTGACACGATCCAGCCGGGTGCGGCTGGGGCGGGCGAGTGTTTCTTGCCGTCTGAACCTGTGACGCAGAGTCACATCAGCGTGCTCGCTGACGAAGCTGTCGATGCGCTCGCCATTCGGAGCGACGGCGTCTACATCGATGGCACGTTCGGCGCGGGCGGTCACGCGCGGCGGATTGCTGAGTGCGTCGGAGATGCCGGGCGCGTTATCGGGATCGACCGCGACCCGGATGTTGCACCGTTCGCCGATGCCCTTGCAGCGGATTTCCCGGATGTCTTCACGTTCGTGCCTGGCTCACATAGTGAGGCAGCCGCAATCGCCAACCGTCTCGGATTCGCGTCGGTCGATGGCATCTTGCTCGACCTCGGCGTGTCGTCGATGCAGCTGGATCGGGCGGATCGCGGGTTCAGCTTTCAGTCCGATGGGCCGCTGGATATGCGTTTCGACCCGACGCGCGGCGCGAGTGCCGCCGAGCTGATCGCGACAGCCGACGAGGCCGAGCTGGTGCGGATTCTGTTCGAGTACGGCGAGGAGTCGAAGGCGCGTCGGATTGTGCGGGCGATCGTCGCCGAGCGTGAGCGAGGGCCTATTGAGACAACTGCAGCGCTGGCCGGGTTGGTCGAGCGCACGATCGGCCGACGGCCCGGCACGCGCATTCACCCAGCCACGAAGACATTTCAGGCGCTCCGCATTGCAGTGAACGACGAGCTTGATGAGGTCGAGAGCGGCGTTCAGGCCGGTATCGACCTGCTGGCGACCGGCGGCCGCATGGCTGTCATCACGTTTCACTCGCTTGAAGACCGGATCGTGAAGCGTGCCTTTGCCGATGCAGCGCGCGGCTGCATCTGTCCGCGGGATGTGCCGGTCTGCGTCTGCGGCCGAGTACCGACCGTCCGCCTCGTCGGCAAGGCGATCAAGCCGAGCGCCGATGAAATCGCCGCTAACCCGCGCTCGCGCAGCGCGAAGCTCCGCGTCGTGGAGCGTCTGCCATGAACCGTACGCAGCAGACGACAAGCTGGACGCCGGTCGAGACTGAGTCGCCTCCAATCCCCGAACGACCTGCTCCGCTGAACGCGCGTCCACGGCGGGTCAACAACATGATGTTCGTTGACCATCTCGATCGTTGGGCTGCTCTATCACGATCCAGACCAGCCACGTCGCAAAGGCTCGGCTTCGCGAGTCAGCCGACTGGAGCGTAGCGCATGAACGCGCTGGAAAATCAGCGCGTTACCTGTCAGTCGCCCAGCGCGACAGTCGCTGCCCACGATTGAACAGATCGCCCGCGACCAGCTAGATATGCAGCCGATGGATGCGCACGTCTACCTGACCGTCCCGGCACCAGCGACCGAGCAGCTTGCGCTGCCGTCTCCGCAGGAGGGTCGCACGCGCTCGTTGGCAGAACGCATTCTGGATCGCCTGACCGGCGAGGCCGAGGCCAATCATCCAGTGGAGGGTGCGCCATGAATCAACACGCGGCGCCACACAACCGGATCACGATCCTGTTCATCGTCTTCATGCTGCTGATGGTCCTGATCGGCTATCGAGTCGTCGCCGTCCAGGTCGTGCGATCGAGCGAATACAGCCAGTGGGCGGTCTCCGAGCGGATGCAGGAGGACATCGTCCCAGCGCGGCGCGGCGAGATCTATGACAGTCGCGGCGTTCGGCTGGCGACCAACGTCCCGGCGGTGCGGGTGTCGGCAATTGTCGATCAGATCGTCGATCGCAATGCTGCGTCCGCGCAGCTTGCGCCGCTGATCGGGCGTTCTGCGGCCGATATTCTGGATGCGCTGAACCAGCCCGGGATTGAGTGGGTCGTGCTCGCGCGCCATCTCGCGCCCGAGGTGGGCGATCAGATTACCAACCTCGCCCTTGCCGGTATCGTGCTGGATTCCGAGCCGAGCCGCGTCTACCCGTTCGGCGATTTCGCCTCGCAACTGCTCGGCTTCACCAATGATGCGCTGGTCGGGAACTATGGTGTAGAGGGTGAGTACGATTCACTGCTGGCCGGAGAGCCGGGCGAGCTTGTTGGAGAGCGCGACGGCGAAGGCAACGTCATCGCGGTGACCGAATCGACCTGGAACCCACCGGTTGATGGCTCGGATGTGACGCTGACCATTGATAGTGCCGTACAGGAAACGATCGAGCGCATTCTGCAGGACACGATCAAGGAACAGCGCGCGATCGGCGGGACGATCATTGTCCAGGATCCGAATACCGGCGCGATTCTCGGGATGGCCAGCGAGCCGGGCTACGATCCAAACGACTTCGCCGATGTCTCGAATCCATCGACCTATCTGAACCCGGCGATCTCGGCCGTCTACGAGCCAGGCTCGACGTTCAAGTCGGTCGTGATGTCGATCGGCATTGACTCCGGCGCGGTGACGCCGGAAACCACGCATAACGACGAGCCGGGCTATCTGGAATTGCCCGACGGCAGCCGGATCACGAACTTCGAGGGCGTCGTCTGGGGCACCGAGACGATGACGCAAGTTCTCCAGCGCTCGGCCAACCTCGGCGCGATCTTCGTGGCCGACAAGATCGGGCGCGAGAAGTTCTATGAGGGCTTGCAGGCGTTCGGGTTTGGCACACCAACTGGAGTCGATCTGCAGGGCGAGGAGCAGGGCATCCTGACGTTGCCCGGCGAAAGCGGCTGGAACGATGCGCTCTACGCGACCAACGCCTTCGGCCAAGGCATCGCCTGCACGCCGTTGCAACTGGTGAACGCTGTCTCGGCGATCGTCAATGGCGGCAAGCTGATGCAGCCGTACGTCGTCGCGCAGGTTCATTCGGACGATGGCACGACGGTTACTCAGCCGACGGTCGTGCGGCAGGTCATTTCAGAACAGTCATCGTCAACGATGCGGACAATGCTCGAAGATGTCGTTGACAATCCCGATAGCCTCTATCCATCCGTCCCCGGTTATCGAATCGGGGCCAAGACCGGCACGGCGCAGATTCCTTCGCCGGCAGGTGGCTATATTGATGGCGCAACGATCGCGTCGATTGTCGGCTTCGGGCCGGTCGAGAATCCTCAGTTCAGCGTGCTGGTCAAGATCGACTGGCCGAAAGAGGAGGGCACTGGCCTGGAAGTCAGCGGACCGGTCTTGCAGAAGGTATTCGAGCAGCTGTTCCTGCTGTACGGGATTCCACCCGATGATCTGGAGGCGGCACCGTGATTCGCGTCCATGACATCCTGGCTGGGACGGGCGGGCGCATGTTTGGCAGCATCTCGCGCAACGATCTGCTAAACCGCGTGGTCCACGACTCGCGTGATGTCGGTGAAGGTGATCTGTTTGTCGCGCTGCAGGGCGAGCGCGTGGATGCCCATCGCTTCGTGCCGGATGCGCTGGAGGCCGGAGCCGGGGCAGTGATGGTGAACGAGGAGTGGTTTCGCCGCTTCGACCTCGGCGATCTGCCGGTTATCGTCGTGCCGGACACACTGGTTGCGCTGCAATCGCTAGCGAAATATTGGCGCACACTGTTCAGTGATACGCAGGTGATCGGTATCACCGGCAGCATCGGCAAGTCGAGCACCAAAGAGGTGTTGTCGGCGGTGCTGTCGCAGCGCTATCAGGTGACGCGCAGCCGCAAGAGCTACAACAACGAAGTCGGTCTGCCGATTTCGGTGCTGGAGATCACGCCCGACACCGACATATCCGTACTGGAGATGGGCGGTGCGTACGCATTCGGCGAGATCACCCAACTGGCAACGATCGCCCAGCCGACGATCGGCGTCGTGACGAACGTCTCGCACTCCCACCTGGGCCGGATGGGTTCGCTGGATGCCATCGCCCAGACCAAGACTGAGCTGGTCGAGGCGCTGCCGGCTGACGGCCTGGCCGTCCTCAACATCGACGATGAGCGCGTCCGCGCGATGGCCGAACACGCGTCCTGTCGGGTTGTCTACTACGGCATCGATCCGGAGGCTGAGTACTACGCGACCGATCTGGAGAGCCGTGGGATGGACGGTATCTCGTTCACCCTGCACCACGGCGAGGTCCAGAGCTACATCAGCGTGCCGCTGATGGGTCGCCACAGCGTCCACATGGCACTGGTCGGCATTGCGGTTGGCACTGAGCTTGGTCTCTCGCTGGCTGACATCTTGCGCGGTTTCCAGACGCCGGACATTCAGTTGAGGTTGCTGTTGCTGCCGGGCGTGAATGGCTCGACTGTGCTGGACGACAGCTACAACGCCAACCCGGCCTCCTGCGTGGCCGCGCTGAATCTGCTTGTCGAGCTGGATGCGACACGCCGTGTCGCCGTCTTCGGGGACATGTACGAGCTCGGCTCGTATGAGGAAGAGGGCCACCGGCTGGTTGGTGGGCGCGCGGCTGAGACGGTCGATGCGCTTTACACGATGGGGCCGCGGGCGCGGCTGATCGCCGCCGAGGCAGTGCGGGCGAAGCCCAACCTGCCGGTCGAAATGTTTGATGACAAGCGCGCGTTGGAAGACGCATTGCGTCGGGACCTGAAACCGGGGGATCTGGTCTTGATCAAGGGATCACGGGGATTGGAGCTGGAGACGCTGGTAGCAGCGCTCCGGACGGAAACGACTGGGGATTCGGATTGATAACGCCGGCCTATGCGGTCGAGCTCTTCGACTCGCTTCGTCACGGGGTGGTCACGAACTCGTTGCTGCCGCTCGACCCACTCGACAATCTGGCCATCTCGCTGGGTCTCTCCGGTGTCGCCTTCATCATCGCGCTGGCGTTCGGCAGGCCGTACATCGATCTGTTGCGAGCGCGCGGGATCGGCAAGAAGATCCGGATTGATGGCCCGGAAGGGCACATGACCAAGACCGGCACGCCGACGATGGGAGGCGTGATCTTCATCGCGACCGTGATCGTGCTGACAATTGTGTTCAACCTCATCGGGCGGCTGTCCATGTTGTTGCCGCTTGGCGTGCTGACGTTCACCGCGGTGCTGGGCGGGATCGACGATCGGCTGAATCTGGTCGGCGGGCAGTCCACCGGACTGACGGCGCGGTTCAAGATGGTGTGGTTGCTGCTGTTCGCGGCGGTCAGTTCCCTGGTGCTCTATTTCCCGCTCGGATTGCACAGCATCTATATCCCGTTCATCGGGCAGTACAACATCGGCCTGCTCTACATTCCAATCGCGCTGTTCAGTATTTCCGGGACGGCGAACGCGGTGAACCTGACCGATGGGCTGGATACGCTGGCGGGCGGCACGGCAGCGGTGGCATTCACGGCCTACGGCATCATCGCCTTCCTGCAGGGGCAGGTACAGGTCGTCACCTTCTGCTTCACGATGGTTGGCGCGCTCTTCGGCTTCTTGTGGTTCAACGCGCACCCGGCGCAGGTCATTATGGGTGACTGTGGCGCGCTGGCGCTCGGCGCGTCGCTGGCGACAGTCGCGTTCATGACCGGGCAGTGGCTGTTGCTGCCGATTGTCGGAGCCGTGTTCGTCGCCGAGACGACGTCAGTCATGTTGCAGGTGGCGTGGTTCAAGCGCACCGGCGGTAAACGCCTGTTCAGGATGACACCGCTCCATCATCACTTCGAGCTGCTCGGCTGGAGTGAGACGCAGGTAACCTTGCGCTTCTGGCTGGCCGGCATGATGGCCGGACTGCTCGGTGTCGCGCTGGCGGTCGGGGGACCGGCATGAACGCCGCCCCGCTTGCCCTGCGCGGCAAGCGCGTCCTGCTGATCGGCCTTGGCGCACGCAAAGGCGGGGTCGGGGTCGCGCGGTATCTGATCGGGCAGGGCGCTGAGGTCCGCGTGACCGATCTGCGCAGCGCCGAACAGTTGGCCGCCTCGCTGGCCGATCTGGATGGCCTGCCGATCGGCTGGACGCTTGGTGAGCATCGCGAAGAGGACATCGACTGGGCCGACATCGTCGTGCGCAATCCGGCTGTCCCGGCGTCGTCACCGTGGCTGGCCCGTGCGCGCGACCAGGGCAAGCCGGTCGAGATGGAGATGACGCTCTTTTTCCGCGCCTGCCCAGCGCCGATCATCGGCGTCACCGGCACGAAGGGTAAGACGACGACGACGACGTTGCTGCACGCCATGCTGCGCGAGCATTGGCCAGAGGCGGTGCTGGCCGGCAATATGGGCGTCTCGGCACTGGCGCAACTGCCCGATCTGCGTGCCGAAGTGCCGATCACGTTGGAGCTGTCGTCGTTCCAGCTCGAAGGACTGGACGAGCACCATCTCGCCCCGCACGTGGCCGTGCTGACCAATATCGCGCCCGATCATCTTGATCGCTACGACAGCTTCGATGAGTACGCCGCGACGAAAGCGACGATCTTCCGCTGGCAAACGCCGCGTGTGGACTTCGCCGTCTACGATCCGGGCGATCCACTGGTGAAGATGCTGACCAACGCTGCGCCTGGGCAGTGGGTGCTATTCGGCAGCGGCTACCGCCCCGGTCTCCATCCGGACGTGTGGGTCGAGGATGGCGAGTTTTGGGCTGCCTGGACTAACGAGCCGGTGAGTCTGGGTCCTGTCGATGCACTACAGGTCCCCGGCGAGCACGCGCAGCGCAATGCACTCGCTGCAGCGGCGGCAGCGCTGGCCGTCGGCGTGTCGGAAGCAGAGATCCGCCGAGCAATAGCTGGCTTCACCGGAGTTGCCCATCGGCTTGAGCCTGTCGCCACGATCGATGGCGTGGCCTGGGTCAACGACAGCGCGGCGACTGCGCCATCGGCGGCTGTTGCCGCGCTGCGTGCCTATGCGGGGCGCGGCATCGTCGCGATCTCCGGTGGCTATGACAAGCTCCTGGCGATGGACGATGTCGCTGACGAGCTCGCTCGCTCTGCACGGGCTGTCGTGCTGCTGGATGGCACGGTCACGCCGCAGCTTACGAAGCTGCTGGCGGCGCGAGGTGTCGAGCCGGTTGGCGAACCGGCGATGTCGATGGATGAGGCGGTCGAACGCGCGGCGTCCCTGGCTCGTCCAGGCGACGTCGTTTTGCTGTCACCGGGATGCGCGAGCTTTGGGCTGTTCCGCGATGAGTTCCATCGCGGCGATGCCTTTCGTGAGGCTGTCGAGCGGCTGGCTGAGGACGCGTCATGATGCGATGGCGTGCTCGGCAACAGCCGAAGACGAGTGTTCGCTATCATGATCCTGACTGGTGGCTCTTCGCCATTCTGCTGACGCTGGTGATGTTCGGCACGGTCATGATCTTCTCGGCTACCTTCCCGGAGACCGTCGGCGATGTCGGACTCAGTCAGTACAGCGGCCTGATACGCCAGCTTATCTACGTGCTGGTCGGCACAGCCGGGCTGTTGGTGGCGATGCAGGTGGATTACCACCGCTACGCGCGCTGGGCGGTGCATGGCATGGCGGCGGTGCTGCTGGTGCTGGCGGCGCTGGTGCTGATCCCTGGGGTCGGCACTGAGGTGTATGGGGCGAAGGCGTGGATCTTCGTTGGACCGATCTCAATCCAGCCGAGTGAGGTCGCCAAGTTGGCCATGATTCTCTACATGGCTGCCTGGTTCGCCGGCAAGGGCGGCAAGGTTCGCTCGGTGTCGTCGGGGCTGGCGCAGTTCTGCGTCGTCATGGGTTTGCTGATCGGGCTGTTGATGCTGGAGCCGGACCTCGGCACTGCATCGCTCGTGGCGACGATCGGCGTAGCGATGTTCTTCGTGGCCGGTGCAGCGCCAGTGCAATTTGCCGGGCTGCTGATTGTCGGTGCCATCGGCTTCCTGACGATGGCGCTGAGCGCGTCATACCGGCGCGACCGTCTGCTGCTGTTCCTCAATCCGGACTCTGACCTGAAGAATCTGGGCTGGCAGCTCTATCAGGCGCGCCTGGCGCTCGGTTCCGGCGGCCTGTTCGGTGTTGGTCTGGGAGCGAGCCGCCAGAAGTTTTCGTGGCTGCCCGCCGCACACAACGACGCGATCTTCGCCGTCATCGGCGAGGAGCTCGGGCTGATCGGCTGCGCGGTTGTCGTCGGGCTCTTCGTGGCGCTGGGCTATCACGGCTACCGGATCGCGATGCGCGCGCCGGACACGTTCGGGACGCTGGTTGCGGTCGGCATTACAACCTGGCTGGTCTTCCAGGCGGCCTACAACATCGGCGGCGTGACGCTGGCGATCCCGTTCACCGGCATCCCACTGCCGTTCATTTCGGCAGGCGGCTCGTCACTTGTCGTGGCCATGACTGCCACCGGCATCCTGCTCAACATATCGAGACAGACGCTATCCGAGGCCGAGATGCGTCCGAGAGTGGTCGCTGTAGCTCAGCCAGTCGCGAATGTCCCAACGCCACCGACGCCGCAACCGCGTCGGCAGCATCCCGCACCGGCGCACTATCGCCGGGCGCGACGCACGACCAGTGTTGAGCGGCGACCGATAGAGGCGCGACCGCAACGGACGCAGGAGCGAGATTGGCCGGAGCCGTGGGAATGAGTCAGCGCGGACCATACGATCTGCACGACGTTCAGTTGCCCGATCCACCGGCGCACGTCCATATGGTCGGCATCGGCGGGGTGGGTGTCAGCGGGCTGGCGCGCATGCTCGTCCGTCGTGGCTACTCGGTGTCCGGCTCCGATATCAACGACTCGCCGATCGTTCGCGACTTGCGTGCCGAGGGGATACCTGTCGCAATCGGGCACGCCGCCGAGAATGTCGGTGACGCTGATCTGGTTGTCATCACCGCAGCGCTAAAGCCGGATAATCCCGAACTGGTTGAGGCGGAGCGACATGGCATCCACGTCGTCAAACGTGCAGCAGTGCTGGGGTTGCTGGCGAATCCGGCTGTGTGTCTGGCCGTGGCGGGGTCGCACGGAAAGTCGACGACGTCCGGCATGGCTGCACTGGCGCTCGATCGCGCCGGCGTGCAGCCGTCGTTCGCCGTTGGTGCGACGGTGCGGGAGCTCGGCACGAACGCGCGACTGAGCGATGGACAGCATATCGTCGTCGAGGCTGATGAGTACGATTACTCGTTCCTCTGGCTGCGCCCGCGTGTCGCGATCATCACCAACATCGAGCACGACCACCCCGACATCTTCGCTGACCTCGTCCAGATCCTCGATGCGTTCGCTCGATTTGCGGACGGCATCGCACCCAACGGTACGGTGGTGCTTTCAGCCGAGGACGAAGGCTGTCGGGCGCTCCTGAAACGCATCGATCGCGACGCCTTCGCGCCCAGAATCGTGACATTTGGCGAGTCGGTTGGCGATTGGCGACTGAACACTGGAGCGGATGTTTCGACAGCGGTGTCGCCGTCCGGACAGGTGTTCGAGTTGCGGCTGTCTGTGCCAGGTAGGCACAATCTGTTGAATGCGCTGGCGGTCCTGGCGTCTGCCGAGGGGCTTGGGCTGGAGCCGGATGCGCTGCTGGCGGGGCTGGCTGAGTTTGGCGGCGTCAGTCGTCGGTTCGAGGTGTGCCGGGACGACGAAATCGCGGTTGTGAGCGACTACGCGCACCACCCGACCGAGATTGCGGCGACGATTGCGGCGGCGCGCGAACGCTTTCCAGATCGACGTATTGTCGCCGTCTTTCAGCCGCACACCTATTCGCGGACGCGCGCCTTGCTGGATGAGTTCGCCCACGCGCTCGACGCGGCTGATCAGGTGGTGCTGGCTGACATCTATCGAGCCAGAGAGGTTGATTCGCTCGGCGTCTCGTCGGGCGACATTGCGGCCAGGATGACGGCAGCGGTGCAAGTGGCGAGCGATCCAGCCGAGAGCGCGCAGGTGGTGCGCGAGATGCTGCGATCCGGAGATGTCGTGCTGGTCATGGGGGCCGGCGACATCTACCTGGCAGCCGAGACGCTGGCAGATACAGATACTTCACTCAACTGACCGGAGGATCACGCGACGCGACCTCTCCGGCGGAAGGCAGGCGAACGACAATGAGCGCACGAGGGCGAGTCAAGGGCGCCCCGCCGATAGAGGTGACCGAGGGCGACGTAACCATCGCGATCCAGCCGGAAGCACGCACCGACCTGTACAACACGTTCCGCGTCGGCGGGCCGGCGGATTACCTGGTCCGGGCCGGCAGCGCCGAGCAGATCGGGCTCGCCTTGCGCTGGGCTCGCGAGCGGTCGCTGCCGATCACGATCTTCGGTGGTGGCTCGAACATGCTGGTGAGTGACCGCGGCATACGCGGTCTGGTCATCGTCGTCCGCCGTCCTGGTAAGGACGCTGAAGCGGGCCTGGAAGTGGTACAGGAGACGGACAACGACGTTCTCGTCCGCGTGCCGGCCGCCGCGCCGTCCAACTGGTTCGGACGGACGGCAGCCGAGCGCGGCTGGGCCGGTCTGGCCTGGCTGGTGGGCCTGCCCGGCAACGTCGGCGGCGCTGTGGTCAACAACGCCGGTGCCCACGGCGGCGAGATCAAGGACTATCTCGTCTCGCTGCGGGTGGTCGGCGCAGACGGCGTACTGGTCGAGCACGATCGTGAGTGGCTCCAGCCGCGCTATCGCGGCACGCGCCTGAAATATCCCGAGGACGACGATGTCCTGGTCGTCGTTGACGCGACATTCCGCTTCGCGAAGGGCTCACCGAACGAGCTGACGCGCGAAGCTGACGAGTATGCCGACTACCGGCACCGGACGCAACCGACGGGCGCGTGTGCCGGATCGATCTTCAAGAACCCTGAAGGTGACTTCTCGGGTCGATTGATCGAGGCGGCTGGCTTGAAGGGCACGCGGGTTGGTGGTGCCACTGTCTCGACGAAGCACGCCAATTTCATCGTCAACGATGCGAAGGGTTCCGCCGCAGACATCGTCGAGCTGATCCGCGTTGTGCAGGCGGAAGTGCGGCGGCAGACCGGCGTGCAGCTCGACCCCGAGGTCGAGCGGATTGGAGACTGGACATGACCCAAGCCAGACGCGTTCGCGTCGGGGTTGTCTTCGGCGGTCGTTCGGGCGAGCACGACGTGTCACTGCGCTCGGCGCAGACGGTGATGGCGGCGCTTGAGGCTGCGGGACACGACGTTGTGCCGATCGGCGTCAGTCGCCAGGGGGCCTGGCTCACCAGTGGCGACCCGATGGGTGAGCTGCAAGCCCAGTCGCCACTGTTTGCGCTGCCCTCCGGCGAGCGGCAGCGCGGCTCGGTTCTCGATGAGGTCGAGAACCTGGCGCTGTCGGCGCAGAAATCTGGCGAAGTTGCCGTAATCCCGGCCAACGGCTGGGCCGGCAGCATCGACGTCATCTTCCCCGTTTTGCACGGGCCGATGGGCGAGGACGGCACCGTTCAGGGCCTCTTCGAGCTGGCTGGTCTGCCCTACGTCGGCGCGGGAGTGATGGCGTCTGCCGTAGCGATGGACAAGTCGGTCGCCAAGCAGATCATGGCGCAGTCCGGACTGCCGCAGGCACCGTGGCTGACGGTCCTGCGCAAGGAGTGGGCGCGTTTCCCGGATGCGGTCATCGCTGATGTTGAGCGTGAGCTGGGCTATCCCTGCTTCGTGAAGCCGGCGAACCTCGGGTCCAGCGTCGGCGTCTCGAAGGTCAACGACGTGAACGAGCTGGCCGCTGCGATGGCCGAAGCGGGTCGACACGATCGCAAGATCCTGATCGAGAAGGGCATCAACGCGCGCGAGCTAGAGGTGTCGGTGCTGGGCAATGACGAGCCAGTCGCCTCAGTCGTTGGCGAGGTCATCCCTGGCCACGACTTCTATGACTACGAAGATAAGTACGTTGACGATTCTTCGCAGCTTCTCATTCCCGCGCCGATCCCGGACGAGGTGTCCGAAGAAGTGCGCGGGTTGGCTGTTCGTGCGTTCAAAATGCTGGACTGCGCCGGTATGGCTCGCGTCGATTTCTTCCTCGAACGCGACACCATGCGGGTCCTGCTGAACGAGGTCAACACGATCCCCGGCTTTACCGGCATCAGCATGTACCCAAAGCTCTGGGAGGCGACCGGCGTGCCGATAGCGGATCTGGTGCGGCAGCTGGTTGATCTGGCAATCGAGCGCCATGAGGAGCAACGGGGTGGCGGTGCCTGAGCCGCAGCCTGCTGCGGCGATGCCCGGCGCACCGGTGCGTGAGCGCAGTCCGCAGCGCATCGGCATGTTGCGCAGTGGTCGGATTCCGGCTGCGGTCATCGTTGTCGCCTGCGGCATCCTGCTGTATGGCTTTCTGCTGTCGGGTGACTTCCTGGTGGCGTCGGTCGTGGTGCGCGGCGTGGAGCTGGGTGATCCGGCCGAGGTCGCGACGACTGCGGATGCCATCGGTGAGCCGATCTTCAGCATTGATGCCGGGGCGGCGGCGGACCGTGTTGCGCTGCTGCCGTATGTTGAGCACGTCAGCGTCCGGACGAGCTTTCCAGACAAGGTCACGATTGCCGTTATCGAACGCCAGCCGGTCGTCGCCTGGAAGACAGGCGACAGCATCGCGCTGATCGATCAGCGCGGTCATGTCCTGACCGACAGTCGACCGCTCCCCGATGGTTTGCCCAGCGTCATCAACGAGCTGGAAGCACCGAGCGTGGGGCAGACGCTCGATCCAGCGATTGTCGCGTCCGTCATTGCCGCTGCCGATACGCTTGGTGAGGTTGCCGATGCGTTGCGCTGGACGACCGACGACGGCCTGGTCGCTGCCTTGCGCGACGATCGCCAGGTCATCTTCGGCTCGCCGGATCGTATGCCGATGAAGCTCGCCGTCTATCAGACCGTTGCAGCCGGTGGGTCGGTCTGGGAAGTCCTGGACTTGCGCGAACCGGACCGTCCGTACTATAAGTAGGGACAGTGTACGTACAGTGTGGTACGATGGTATCAGGCGGCTCTGTACGAGGAATGGTGATGGGCATCATCGTCATGTGACGAAGGGAACGCATTTGCCCGTGCCGCGAAACGAGGAACGACCGGAGTAGCAGCCGTGCCTGACCAGTTTATCGTCGGTATCGACATCGGCTCGAGCAAGCTCTGCTCGGCCGTGGCGCTCCGCGATCCGGAGGGCGGGGTGCGGTACGTCGGCCATGGCAGTACCGCGTCCGGTGGATTGCGTGCCGGTGAAGTATCCGACCCCGAGTCCCTTGGCGCAGCATTGCGTCGCGCCGTTGAAGAGGCGCGCTATCTCATTGGCGTCAATGTTGAGGATGTCGTCGCAACGATTGCTGGCGCTCGCATCCAGACGCTTGAGCGCATGGGCGGCGTCGACATCGACGGCAGCCGACCAGTTGCGGCACGCGATATTCGGCGTGCGCTGGACGATGCGCGCGGTCGTGATCCGGACGGCATGGCGACGATCCATCGGGTCGTGCGCGCGTTTGCTGTTGATGGCGAGCCGGTTGACGATCCGTCTGGACGCTACGGTCGGCGGCTGGATGTCTGGACGCGCGACTTCGCGGTGCAGACCGTAATCACCGAGGGGCTGCGTCGAGCTGCAGATCTCGCTGGCATTCGCGTGCATACGCTCGTGCCGACTGGCGTTGCTGTTGCCGCCGCCGTGACATCCCAGACGGAGCGTGACGCCGGGATCGCCGTCGTCGATATCGGCAGCGCGACGACGGATATTGCTGCCTATCTCGGTGGTGAGCTGCAGCACCTGGTCTCGTTCCCGCTCGGTGGCCACCACATCACCGCCGATGTTGCCTCGATTCTGGAGATCCCGATTGAGGAGGCCGACCGGCTGAAGATTGAGCACGGCGCGATCAGCGAAGACGTTGACGAAGAGCTGATCGACTGGTCGCCGCGCACGATCGCCGCGCTGCAACGGCAGGCGAAGTACGGCAATCTGCCTGGCTCAGCGGTGCGGTCGATCACTGCCGCCCGGACGGTGCAGATCATCGATCAGGTCAAGGCGACGCTCGACGATCTGGACGACACACGGCGCTTGCGGGCCGGTGTTGTGCTGACCGGCGGTACGGCGCAGTTGACCGGCATCGTCGATATCACGCGGGCGATTATGGGGACGGCCGTGCGTGAGGGGCACGTGCTCCCGGGTGGCGGCTTCCCCAGTATTGGGGATCCCGGCGTCAGCTCTGCGGTCGGCCTGATCCGCTACGTGACTGGCAGATCGGTAGGGATGTCGCCGACGCGGCAACGGAGCCCGGCGACGGCCGGCATCGTGCATCCGCTGGTAATGAATCCGCTCGCTGGAGGCGCTACAATTGACGTAACGCGCCGACAGCGAACACGGCAACCGAACCAGCGGGGCTGGGGCACGATTGTGAAGGGCTGGGTGCGAGAGTTTATTCCGGTCAGTCCGGCCGACTAACACCACATCAAGCCGGCGCCAGGTGCGCCAACTGGATTGTGACCTGACCGAATGCGGCAGGGTAGCCCGGAGGGAAAGCGCATGTTTGACGGGCACGAGGACGAATACGCAGCGAATTTCGCGAGGATTAAGGTTGTAGGCGTCGGCGGCGGTGGTGGCAACGCCGTTAACCGCATGATCGAATCCGCAGTTGATGGCGTCGAGTTCGTCGCGATTAACACCGACGCGCAGATGCTGATCAACTCCAACGCGCCGATCACGCTGCGCATTGGCGACAAGCTCACGAAGGGGCTTGGCGCTGGCGGGCGGCCTGAGGTCGGCGAGCGCGCAGCCGAAGAGAGCATGGAGACGCTGGCCGAGGTCATTCGCGGCGCAGACATGGTCTTCATCACCGCCGGTATGGGCGGTGGCACCGGTAGTGGCGCATCACCGATCGTAGCCAAACTCGCTCGCGAGTCCGGCGCACTGACGGTTGGCGTCGTGACCAAGCCGTTCGACTTCGAGGGTGCGAAGCGCCGTCGGGTCGCGGATGAGTCGATCGCTACGCTGCGCGAGCATGTCGATGCGTTGATCACGATTCCGAACCAGCGCCTGATGCAGATGGTCGATCCGAAGACGCCCTTCTCGGAAGCCTTCCGCATCGCCGATGACGTGCTGCGGCAAGGTATCCAGGGCATCTCCGACCTGATCGTGAAGCCGGGCATGATTAACCTCGACTTCGCCGACGTCAAGACGATCATGCGTGACGCGGGTTCGGCGCTGATGGCGATCGGCCACGGCGGCGGTGACAGCCGCACCACCGATGCTGCCCGGATGGCGATCGAGAGCCCGCTGCTGGAGATGAGCATCGACGGCGCAACCGGCGTGCTCTACAACATCGCCGCCAGCAGTGACCTGACGATCTCCGAGGTTGGCGAGGCGGCCGAGATCATCCGGCAGGCAGCAGACGACGACGCCGAAATCATCTTCGGTACGTCGATCGACGAGTCGCTAGGCCGCGATGTGACGATTACACTGATCGCGACCGGCTTCCAGGGAGCGCGACCGACGCGCCAGCGACCGCGCGAGGAGCGTTCCGAGCGCCGCTCGCAGCGAGCTCTGGAAGGCAGCGCGCCGCCACGAACGCCGGTGCTGCCGGACGACGAGTGGGCCGAGCCTGCTATTCTGCGATTCCTGCGCGAGCGCCAGTAGGCTCGTTCGCGCGACGACGCGATGATATGAAGCGGACTGGAGCGTGGCGATGATTGAGATCGCGATGATCTGGTTCGCTTCTTTCGTTATTCCCGGCGAGGGGGAGCAATGAAGTGTCCGTTCTGTGGCAAACCGGACTCGCGCGTTGTCGATTCACGCGATGTACGCGAAGGCGAGTCCGTCCGCCGTCGCCGGGAATGTGCTGTCTGCGGTCGGCGCTTCACGACCTACGAGAAGGTCGAGGCGCGCGAGTTGATCGTCGTCAAGCGCGACGGTCGCCGCGAGCCGTTTTCTCCACGTAAGCTCACCGACAAGCTGCTGATCGCGCTAACTAAGCGGCCAGTGCCGATGGAGTCGGTCGAGAGCATCGTCCGCGAGATCGAGACCGAGCTGCTCGACCGGAATGTCAGCGAGGTGTCGAGCACCGACATTGGCGAGCTGGTTCTGGCCAAGCTCAAGGAGCTCGACCACATCGCCTACATCCGCTTCGCCTCGGTCTACCGCGAGTTCCGCGACCTCGATGACTGGCGGCGCGAGATGGCGTCGCTCGACACGGCACGTGGGGCGGTGGATGAGTCGGCCTGACGGCCGACGCGCCCACGGCGGCCCGATAGGCAGTCGGATTGGGCACGACCGCCGCATCCATTCCCCAAATTCCTGATTCCCGATCCTATACGGATCAAGGAATCGGGAACTCAGGAACTTGGGGAACGACGCGATCCCGTGGTGCCGGACGACATCCCGGGTCGGTAGCCAACCTTTTGTCCTGTCATCTCGAGGCCGCAGCCGAGAGATCTCCCCCGGCCTCATACCGACGAGCGCAGCCTCGCCCCTGCCCCTTCCTCTGTCATCCTGAACGAAGTGAAGGATCCGCTCATCCCCGTCTGACAGCCTCAAACGAGTGGGAGATCTTTCGCTGCCGGGTGCCCTCCGGGCGACAGATGACAGGACAAATTGGTGGCTGCCGCCTTCAACGATCGGACAATCTGACGTTGACGACCCACTGAACGGAGTGAACGATCCGTTCCCCCGTCCGACCGCCGGGAGACTTCTCGCGTGCGCACTCGAAATGACAGGAAGCGGGGGCTGGTGCATAGCCGAAACGCAGCACCTACGAACTGGCTCATGCTCCTGAATGCCAGAATTCCCGATTTCTTGATTCCTATAGGATCGGGAATCAGGAATTTGCGTTTGTCAGTATTGGCGTCGCTGTGTCCGCGACCGTGTAGGATGTGGCGAAGAATCGGCCCTGCAGGAGGATGATGGTGGCTGGCGAACCGCTGAATGCATTGCACATCACGCGCACCGGACTCGCGCCGACGAAGGTTGAAGGTGGCTGGATCGAGATCGACAGGTCGATGTTCGCGGCAGCCGACGTTGTTGGTGGACAGATCAGGGTGCCCAACGGTTGGGATGTCGAGACGCTTGGTGATGGCACGTGGGGCATTCGGCCGACGCGCCTGCACGTGCGGCGGGGCGCTGACGTTGTGCTTGTAGATGCCGATGGCGTGACGCGGGATTCCATCCGCGTGCCTGTCACCTACAACCTGCGCAGCTCGTTTGAGATCAAGCGCCATGCGTTTGGCAAGCCGAATAGCGCCGCTGCACTCGGCACGATCGATCCAGACCGCCGAATCTTTGACGCGACCTATGCCTCGATGCCGCAGGCCCTGAAGAACATCCTGTTTCGTGGTCTCTATTCCGACATCGTCTTCATTCGTCCGGGCGCGCGGACGGGCGGGTTATGTACCGGCATGGCGCGCTGGGCGATTGCGCGTGGGCTGGGTCGCGAGCCGGAGCCGGTGAATGAGGCGGTTGCGCTGGAGCGCATCGTCGTCTTCCATGGGCGACAACTGTTCGATCGCGCGCTACTGGCGGCGGCGGGCTGGTTCTTCCGCGCCTCGCCGCGGGCGGCGTTCTATGCGGTGCGCGACGATCTGCTGCGCAGCGGCACGACGGACCGGGCGCTGGACATTGCGGTGCCGAAGCCGTGGCGGCGCGACGTGCTGCAAGCAGTCGTCGAGCAGGGCCATACGGTCGTTCCGTATCACCTTGTCCAGGAGAGCGATGACTATGGCTGGATCGCGGTCTACGATCCGAACCGGCCCGATCTGATCGATTCTGACGAGCCACGGATGATCGAATTCGACCTGCGTCGGGATCGCTATGCCTATGGCACGAAGGTGTCGTTCGATCAGGACAACGTCGGGATCGTCGCTGTCCGGCAGGATGTCTATATGGGGAAGCGATCGGCAGTTCTGGCGACGATTGGCTCGGCGCTAAAGTCGTTGCTGCGGGTGGGCGGCCGGCGAGACGGATGACGAAGATGCTGCCCGGACGAGCTCGTCCGGGCAGCAGTGCATCCGATGTGGTGCAGAAACGATCCTAGAGGTGCGGCTCGACCTTCTCGAGAATGCGTGGCTTCGGATAGGCACCGATGATCTTCTCGACCGGCTGGCCGTTCTTGTAGAGAATCATGGTCGGGATCGAGCTGATACCCAGCTGGGCCGCCATCTGGTTGTTCTCGTCAATGTTGACCTTGGCGATCTTCAGCTTGCCATCCTTCTCGGTCGCGATCTCTTCGAGAATCGGACCAACGATGCGGCAGGGGCCGCACCAGGATGCCCAGAAGTCGACAAGAACCGGCGTATCGGCGTTGATCACCTCTGTGTCGAACGTGGCATCGGTGACATCAACGGGCTTGGACATGAAATCAATCCTCCTGGTAATCTGATAGAGCGTCGCATGGGCGCTCAATGTATTCTAACGCAGCCCGGTTGTCAGCATTCCCAATAGCCCAATTGCTATACTCGCGTACTATGAGCGCCTCCTCGCGCGTTGGATTTGACGCGCTCTTCTTTGAGCAGCCAATGACCGGCGCTGGGCAGTACGCCACGCATCTGTGGCGGGCGCTGCGTGACATCCCCGGCGGCATTGAGCCAGTGCTCCTCGCGCCTTCTGACTGCGACCTCTCCGCACATACGATGCCGAGCGATGCAGTCGTCCGCGGGGCAATGCCGCGGCCTCGACTTCCTGGCAAGGCGCGCAAGCTGCTCTGGGAGCAGGTGGGCTTGCCATCTGCGACGCGGCAGGCGGATGTGCGGCTCGTGCATGTGCCGTATTTCTCCGCACCAATGCTGCAGCGAGTGCCGTATGTCGTGACTGTCCATGACGTGATTCCGCTCGTGTTGCCGGAATACGCCGGCTCGCGCCAGATGCGTAGCTACACGCGCCTGGTCAGCCGCGCGGTGCGCAATGCGGCGCTGATCCTGACCGACTCCGCCTATTCCAAATCCGACATCAGCGACCATCTGGGGATTGATCCCGAACGCATCCGCGTGACGCTGCTTGCCGCGCACGATGACATGCGTCCGGCGCAGACAGCCGCAGAGCAGGCGTCGGTCGATGAGGCGCTGACGCGGCTCGGTATTCGGCGGCCGTTCGTGCTGAACGTCGGCGGCTACGACATCCGCAAGCGTCTGCCGGAGCTTGTCAGAGGATTCGCGCGCGCGCTACCGTCGCTGCCGAGTGACTGCTCGCTCGTCATCACCGGCCGACCGCACACCGCAAATGCGCGTCTCAATCCGCCGCTGGACGGTCTGATTCGCGACCTGAGCCTGACCGACAGGGTGATTCAGACCGGCTTCGTCAGCGAGTCGGATAAGATCAACCTGTATCGCGCGTGTCATGTCTTCGCGTTCGTGTCTGCGTACGAGGGGTTCGGCCTCAATCCGCTGGAGGCGATGGCCTGTGGCGCACCGGTCATCTGCTCACGGATGACGAGCCTGCCGGAGGTTGTCGGCAACGCTGGATTGTTGATTGATCCGGAGTCGGAGGCGATCGGACGGGCGTTGATCACGGTGTTTGCCGACCCGGCGTTGCGCGCGGATCTGGCGGCGCGGTCGCTGCGGCAAGCGGCGAAGTTCTCGTGGGGGCGGACGGCCGCCCAGACAGTTGAGGCGTATCGCGAGGTTCTGGACGGGGGTAGCCAGTGCGCGTCCTGATGCTGTCCAAGGCGCTTGTCACCGGCGTGTATCAGAAGAAGCTGGAGGAGATGGCGACTGCGCCGGATCTGGAGCTACTGGTCGTCGTACCGCCGAAGTGGATCGAGGGGCGGGTCGGCACGCTGGAGCTGGATCGGCTGTTCACGACCGGATACGAGCTTGAGGTGCAGCGGATGAGATTCAACGGGCGCCATCATCTGCACTACTACCCGGATCTGAGTAAGGTCGTCGAGCGCTTTCAGCCGGAGCTGGTTCACATCGATGAGGAGCCGTACAACTTCGTTGCTGCGCAGGCGACGCGGCTGGCCAAACGGGCCGGTGCGAAGACGATCTTCTTCACCTGGCAGAATCTCTACCGTCGCTACCCACCGCCATTTCGGCTGTTCGAGCTGTACGCCTATCGCAACGCCGACGCTGCCATTGCCGGTAACGCCGACGCCGTTGATGTGCTGCGACGCAAGGGCTTTCGCAAGCCGGTCAAGATCATCCCGCAATTCGGCGTGGATCCGGACATCTTCTCGCCGCCGACCACGCCGCCGCCGAGTGATCAGCCGATCACGATCGGATACTACGGTCGGCTAGTGCCGGAGAAGGGCGTCGACACGCTGATCGACGCGATCGCGCTGCTGCCGCAGCATCCGCAACTCGTCATCGTCGGGGCCGGCGAGAGCCTGAACGACTTGAAGGAAAGAGCAGTGCAGCGCGGACTCGGGGACAGGGTGACGTTTCGCGGCACGATGCCGAGCGCGCAGATACCCGCATTCCTCCATGAGCTGGATATCGTTGTTGTTCCGTCGCTCACCAGGCCGAACTGGAAGGAACAGTTTGGGCGCGTCATCATCGAGGCGATGTCGTGCGGCGTGGCCGTCGTTGGCTCCGACTCTGGTGAGATTCCGAATGTCGTCGGCGATGCCGGGCTGATCTTCCCTGAGGGGGATGTCGCGGCGCTGACGACGCAGCTGGGACGCTTGCTCGCTGATCCCGCACTGCTCTCGCACTACTCCAGCGCCGGACGGCAGCGCGTGCTCGACAACTACACGCAACGGCAGGTCGCGGCGCGCACCGTCGCGCTCTATCGCGACGTACTGAAAGCCGGTATTCCGGAGCGCGATAGCGAGAATGCCGCCGATGCAGACGACATGTCGGGTGAATTAGCGCATGGCGAGTAAGGTCGAGCGCGAGGGGATGGACGCCTTGCGGTTGCTGCAGCCAGGGCCGCTGGCGCTGGTGACCAGTCGGTTTCGTTCGACTGACAACATCATGACGGCAGCCTGGCTCGCGCCACTGAGCTTCGATCCGCCGCTGGTTGGCGTCGCAATTCACTCCGGTCGGCTGACGCACGAGCTCGTCACTGGCAGCGAGTTCTTCGCGCTGAACATCCCGACGGCTGAGCTGCTCGTCGCAGTGCATCGCTGCGGAATGATGACTGGCCGCAATGGCGACAAGTTCGAGGCAGCCGGGTTGACGCCGGCAGATGCTCAGGCGATCGAATCACCACTCGTCGAGGAGTGCGTCGCGCACATCGAGTGCGGCGTCGTTGGCCGACACACGATTGGCGACCACGATCTGTTCATCGGCCAGCCACTGGCTGTGTCCGCTGCTGCCGAGGCGTTCGATGGACGCTGGTTGGTTGAAACCGACGCCGGTCAGGTACTGCACCACTTGCGCGCCGACTACTATGCGACGCTCTCACGCCCGTATCAGGCGCGGCTGGAGCTGGACGAGGAGTAGGTCGGGAGCCCGCTTACTCGGGGTCGTCGGGCGTATCGACGTTGTCGTCGATCTCGGTCGTTGTCTCCTCGTCCTCGATCGGCAGGAAGCCGAGAGCGAGCGACTGGGCAACGATGTCGCGGCGGACGAGGCGCTCGGCCTCGCGCAGCGTCTCGCGGATCGGATGTGTCGGGTCGACGTGCGACAACATCTCCCGCACCTGGCGCATCAGGTCGATCGTCTTGTTGAACGTCAGGACCATGTCGCCTTCCGACAGCGCGATCGTCTCGGTGATATCCGCCATCGTCGCGCCGTGGCACCATGCGCGCATTGCGCCGTAGAACCCGACGTTGTGGCCGTGCGAGATGAACAATCCGTTGCGACGTTCGGTGGCGAGGATCTGCTGCTCCATGTCTTCCAGACGGCGGCGCAGTAGGACGAGGTTGTTCGGCAGGCTGTAGTCGTTCGAAAAGCGCGAATCGCGATCGTAGGCGAACCACGAGAACACCTCGGCGGCATCGGCCGGGTCCAGCTTGTCCACCAGCCCACGGTCGATCATCTCGCAGACGACGAGGCCGTTTGAGTCGAACACGTCGGCCAGCAGGTCGGCCTTGGCCGTCGGGTAGCCGCGGTGCAGGTAGTTGAAGCGGTGCAGCACGTTGCGGATGCCGTTGATGATCCCGCGAATGCGCTCCAGCTCCGCCTCGCGCTCCTCGTGCAGTTGCGCCTCCACGTGGGCACGCTCGCGCACCAGCACATCGACGCGACGCATATTGTTCTGATGCTCCTTGCGTCGCGGGCAGGCGTGGCAGGGGTGCGTGTTGCGAGTCTCGTGCAGCTCGCCGATTTGATCCTGGATTGCGGCGATGTCGGCTTCCATTCGCACGTGTGCGCGCTCGTGGCGTTCGAGCACCGCCGCGCGGTAGGCAGCCAGCTCGGCGTCGAGATCGGGGAGCGGCAGTGTCTCCAGCTCCTCGCGCAGGCTGGCGAATGCCTCTGGATGCGTTGTTGTCACGTCTCCGACCGGCTCGGTAATCGCGGCCAACTCAGCCGGTACCTCGACGCGGTATTGCGGATCGGGCATGTAGTCGATGAAGCGGTACTCGCTGATCGGCTCGATCGCGCGATCGAAGAGGAACAGACCGATGCCGCCGGACGGTGGCCGCCCAAGGAAGACGCCCCAGCCCTGATCGCGCGTGTGGACAACCATGCCCGGCTCAGCCGTACGGAACACACGGCGCAGCGCCTGCCGCCCCGGCTGCGGCCACGGCGGCGCGTCCTCGATGGCGGCGAGGCTGCGCATGTCCTGCTGGACGCTGCGCTCCTTGCTGCGCAGCGCGTCGATCGAGTGGTTGAGTCCCCGATACTCGTCCAGCAGCTCATCGCCCGCGTCGAGGCCGATCAGGCAGCCCTGCGGCAGCTCCTGTATACGGGTGCCGAGATCGACGATGTCATCCTCAAGCTCGCGAACGCGCCCAGCGGCCTGAAATTGCGAGAGCGACTGGTGCAGCATCTGGCGGACTCGGTTGCCGTGTGGCGGGTCCCAGAGGTTCAGCACCGTGTTGTAGCGGATGGCGAACGACGAGATAACCGGGTGCAGCTCGCCGGTCGCGATTGTCATCATCTCGGTGAAGCGAATCCAGGGCGAGTGCGGGACGATGACGTTGCCTTTGGCATCCATGCCGCGTCGACCGGCGCGACCCGCCATCTGCTGGAACTCGTTCGGCGTGAGCTGGCGACGGCTGCGCCCGTCCCACTTGGTCATCCGACCAATCACGACCGAGCGGGCCGGCATGTTGACGCCCAGCGCCAGCGTGTCAGTGGCGAAGACGACCTGCATCAGCCCACGCCCGAACAGCACCTCGACTACCTGCTTCAGGATCGGCAGCAGTCCGGCGTGATGAAAGCCGACGCCCTGCGTCGCCAGGGCGATGATCGAGCGCACCTGCTCCAATTCGCGATCCTCGGGGCGCATCGAGCCGATGTGGGCGTCGATGACGGACTGAATCCGGGCGCGCGTTTCGTCGTCGCGCACGAGGTTCGAGCGCATCATCGCGAAGCGCTGGGCGTAGTTCTCGCAGTCGCGGCGGGAGAACAGGAAGTAGATGGCCGGCAGCATCTCCTTGGCCGCCATCGCCTGCAGGATCTCCCACGGCTGCGGCTCGTCGAGCTCCGCCTTGCGACGTTGCTCGGCGCTCAACCCACCGCGCTGCATGCGACGGCGCACTTCGCCGCCCGCCTTCGGGTACTCGGCGACGATATCGCCGTTGTGGTCGATGACTGGGCGCAGCTTCTTGTCGAGGTAGTAGGACAGCGCCAGCGGCACCGCGCGTTCGGTGTGGGTGATGAGGCGGATCGGTCGGTGTGTGCGCGAGATCCAGTCTGCGATCTCCCCGGCGTTTGAGACCGTTGCTGAGAGGCAGATGAGCTGGATGTGATCCGGGCAGAGGATGATCGCCTCTTCCCAGGTCGTGCCGCGCTCGGGGTCGGCGATGTAGTGAACCTCGTCGAAGATGACGCAATCGACCGACTCCAGGTCCCAGGGGGTCTGGATCAGCATGTTGCGCAGCACCTCGGTTGTCATAACCACGACTGGAGCGGTCGCATTCTCGGACACATCGCCGGTCAGCAAGCCGACGCGATCGCCATACCAGGCGCGCAGGTCGCGGAACTTCTGGTTCGAGAGCGCCTTGATCGGTGTGGTGTAGATCACGCGCCCGCCGCGCCGCGACGCCTCGTAGACGCCGAATTCGGCAATGACGGTCTTGCCCGTGCCGGTTGGCGCGGCGACCATGACCGACTCGCCGCCGAGGAATGTCTCGATCGCCTCACGCTGAAAGCCATCCAGCGGGAACGGATAGAGCGTCGCGAATTGCGCGATCGTCTCCTCGTAGTCGACTGCTGCGTCACTCGATTGTTGGGCGGTCGTTGTCATGTCCTCGGTACCGGCGCTGTTATCGAAGCTCATATCACCCTAAAGTTGCTGCGGCCAGGCTGGGCCACTGAGTGGGCCAGTGCGTTCGAGTATACGGGTTCGCGTCGTTATGGTTCGTTTTGGTGGCGCAATGGGGGTGGTGGACTGGGGGTGATACTGGAAACCGATGCGTTGGACTCAGTCGTGAGACGCAGCCCAACGCGGGAGAGCGCCCGACTGCTCGAACTGTGGGCACCTCCGGCTGCGGAATCCAGTGGGCCGCTGATTGTTTCGTTGTGGCGACTAGCCCTCGGTGAACGTCACTTCCACCAGCGGCGAACTTTCGACCCAGGCGTCGACTTCACTTGCGCGATCCCAGTTGGCAGTGAATGTTGTCAGGATCTTGCGGCGTTCGGCGGTGTTGGTGATTGGGCGGGCGCGGGCTGGCAGGTCGGCCTGGACATCCTTCTTCAGATGGAACGTGAAATCGGGGTCGGCGACGAGGTTGGCGTACCAGTCGCGGCGTCCGGGAAAGCCGGAGATGTAGACCGTGCCGTCGATGTTCTGGAAAGCGATCTCGATACGCGTTGGATTACCGCTCTTGCGACCGGTGGTGGTGATGTCGATCGTGTGGCCCTGTTGAAGCTGGGCGCGAATTTGATCGTTCAATGAGTGGCTCCTGTCTCAGTCCGATGAGTTGATCGCGACACGCGGACGGTTGCACGTCATATCAGTGAGCGAAGTGTTGCCCATTGCTGCACACGAAAGACTATGATTATCCATGTTCGCATACACGCGCACAATTCATCTGGCAGGCTCGTCAGAATCTTTCCTTTGAACATTCGGAGCATCGGCATCATCGCAGTTATCGGACTCCTCTTCGCTGCCTGTGGCTTGGCATCAGCTCAACGGGAAGCTGCCGTATCACCGGCATCAGTACGCTCCGATCTGATTGCACCGGGCATGGTTGCAACGACAGCTGCTGCGCTTGTTTACCTGCGCCAACGTGAGGCGATTCGGAGTGGCGAGTC